>NZ_JAQTHX010000007.1 GCF_029433335.1 Bifidobacterium sp. ESL0745 | reverse complement strand
ACGATGACGGCGGCATGAAACAGCTTCAGCCACCACAACACAAACACCGGACCCGGATCAAGCCGGACACCCCGGACCTAAGATCCTGAATTCCGTTCCCTCAGCACATGCCGATTACCACTCTGATGTCGGCTTCCCGTTTTCCAAAACCGTAAGTCGAGTTTCAAAGAATTCTATGATCGAGACCGTATCCAAAACCGCTTGCTCCACGGTGTTTTCCAAATCTTCATCGCCATCCTGATATCTGTGTATCTCATTCAACAAACCTGCGATGTAGGCATGTGTGTGAGGAGTATTCACATTGAGATTTTGCGATACCGTCAAAGCCTCTTCCAAATTTTCCAACTTCTTCTTTGACATTGTGGCCTTTCCTTTTTTCAACCAGCAACATTGCTTTGTATTTGTACTGAATATGTTACACTCAAGAATTAACGTACCTAAATAACGTACGTTAATAGTGAATAAGAAACCCATGGAAGGTGGCGGATTGTGGATACATATACACCGACGGCTGCAAGGAAGAACCTGTACCAGATTCTCAAGGATGTCAATGTCCAGCGCAAACCTGTGGTGATTTCCCCTGCCCGAGGCAGCAAGGACGAAGAAGCTGTAGTCGTCAATCGCGCAGATTGGAACTCGATTATGGAAACGCTGTACCTGGAAAATACAGGCGCACTTGCCACGGCTGAAAAGCGTCGTGCCGATGAGAGCGGGAGCACAGATATTGATGATATTGATTGGGATACGCTGTGACCTATCGCGTCATCATCAAAAACTCGGCCAAGTCCGATCTTAAAAAGCTCAAGCGTTCACATCTGAAGCAACCGTTCATGCAAGTAGTGGCGGATCTGAAGTCTGACCCGTACCAACTGACCCAATCATTCGAAAAATTGCAGCTGGCCAGCAGGGGGTTGTACTCACGCAGGATCAACAGCCAACATCGCGTGGTTTATGACATCAATGACGACACACAAACCGTCACGATTTATGCCGCCTGGAGTCATTACGAATAAAAGAAGAAAGAAAACAAAAAACTTAAAATAACTCGGTCAAGTTTCCTTTGAACGGGTTTTGTAGTGAATTTAGAATTTTGTTACTCTACATTTCGGTTGAAGCTTTACCGTTGAAGTTTCAGTTGATGCGTAAATGTAGTTTGAATCGGCGTCGCCGGTTTTAATAAGGACTCGTTTTCATCATCATAGTGGTTGATGCTTTGGGTTACGAATAAAGTTATTTTCAGAAAGTTCAATTAAGAAGTCATAATTAGAGCTGACCCGAAGGCAATCGAACATAATGTCCATTATCGGATTTCTATCGGTGGCCGGAATAACCGTTCGATACTTAGTAGCTGCCAATATTCTCATTAATCAAAAATTGAGTTGGATCACTTCGTTTTAAAGATATTAATACACACATCGGTTTAGGAATCGTGCAACTCTTGGTATTGCCGAATTTGGTTTGGCTTCAGCGGCCTATCTTGACTGGCTGGCCTATCTGATTTCATTGATAGAGCATTGTATGAACAACGTACGACAGTGTTCTATAATAAGAAATACATCAATGGCAGTAAGAGGTGATTGAGATGGCAACTGTTACGGTTCGCGTCGATGAACAGACAAAGAAGCTGGCATCGGCATTGGCGGAGGAATTTGGTTTTGACCTGTCTTCGGTAACCAGGGCATTTTATAAGCAGATGATTCGTGAACAGGCGATCCCTCTTAACCTGAGCCATGATTCCCCCAATAAGAAAACGGTCGATGCCGTCCACGAAGCCGATCAGTTGTTACGTTCTCAGGATGAGGGGTACACGAGCCCAGACGCAATGTTCAAGTCCCTTGGAATCTGAATCTTTGCGAAACGTAAAGGGAAGATATAGATGTTAACCGCTCACTACACTTCCGCATTCGCTAGAGATGTCAAGCGGATGCAACGCAAACACGAAGATGCAGTTGTCTCCGAAATGAAAAAGGTCATCAGACTGGTTCTGGAGAACACCAATGATTCCAAAGCTGTGTTGAGACGTCGTCATCGCGCTCACTATCTGACGGGAGATTGGTCGGGAGTCTTGGAATGCCATATCGGCAATAGCGCCGACAGATTGCTGATATGGCAGACGGCGGATGGGGCAGCAGTGTTTATCCGCGTGGGGAGTCATGATCAGCTATTCAAATGACGAATGAATTTGTTTGTGGCTCACTAGTGAATTGCTATATGAAATATCAGTGACAACAAAGATGAGCATTGAACTTGTAAGCAGCATGAATGATTTGTATACGAACTGTTATTGAAAAGCAATGGAGCAAAGGACTGATAGCGGATAAAGGTAATCTCAGTATGTATTCGGATCTGCATGTACTTAAGACACGCCGAAATATAAAAAGATTCAGTTTTTTCTAAAGTAGATTAGCCAATTTGATCGATAAATCAAGGTTGCAGCGAAAAATGGTATCAATTCCGACACGCCGAAGAAACGTTGAAATTTCAAGGAATATTGACCATTCGTTCAAACAGAACTTGCATATAGGGGCAACCCAGTGTAAGTTATCTACTTGCTGCCTGATGGCGACAACAAATCCCTGAGATTGGTTGAAATCATTGGTGTGGTGGTGGTTTGAGAACTCAAGAGTGTGTCTGTACTACTTTTTATTTGTAAAGCTTTTTTTGATTGCCAG
>NZ_JAQTHX010000006.1 GCF_029433335.1 Bifidobacterium sp. ESL0745 | reverse complement strand
GGTGGCAGTGGTTCCGGTTCGTCCAGCCAGCCCGGTCAGGGTGGCAGTGGTTCCGGTTCGTCCAGCCAGCCCGGTCAGGGTGGCAGTGGTTCCGGTTCGTCCAGCCAGCCCGGTCAAGGTGGTCAGGGCACTGGTAGCGAATCCGGCCATGGTGCATCCGGCGCTGGTGCAGGTGTTGCTGGTGGAGTGGTGCCTGGCGGTGTCGGTGGCGGCGGGTCCGCTGCGGGTGCCGCGGGCGGCCAAGTTGCTGCCGGTGGTCAGGTTGCCGCTGGCGGTGTGGCTGGTGTCCAGTCGTTGCCGTCGGTGTTGAGCAATGCGCCTGCGTTGCCGGTGTACGGTTCTCCTGTGGCCGCATTGGCTAACACGCCGGTCCTTTCCCGTACAAGCCCGAATGCCGCTGCTGGTCCGTTGCAGCCGCTTGGTCATGATGCTGACGGTACGCCGTCGGTACCGCAGCAGTCCGGGCCGAAGAATTCGGTCCCGCAGTGCATTCCTGTGGCGTATTGGTACGGTACCGGTGTCGAGCCGGCCGCAATTCGTTGCCCGGGGCAGGATATCGCCACGTCGACGGCGGCGGCTTCCGAGCCGACTCGTCAGGCGCCGGTTTGGGTGTTCCTGTTGCTGGTGCTCGCGGCCTTGGGCGCGGTCTTGGTGATCAGCCGCCGTGGTCGTCTGGACATCGTGCGCCATCGTTCGTTCAGGGTGGCCTGAGCGTCGGCGTTTAGGCCAGCTATAGGTTGATTGAGAGTGGAGCCCGTCCGGATCGAATCCGGACGGGCTCCACTCTATATGTTCAGCGGTTGGGATTGCTCTCTCGGTTGCGTCGTTGTCTCGCCAAAACCTGATAAACGTTGCGCCTTATACCAGTTGCAAGAATCGTGTTGCAAGTGTCGTAGTTTCGGCGCAAGCGGCATCATAGACGTAACTCAGTTCATGGGGGTACTCCGGGCAATCTTGGCAGTATCTCATTAAATACGTTGTATGAAGAGTCCAAGTCGAAAAACTGTTTGACTGATTTTCAAAGATTCTTGAAAATCATAGAGCTCCACGAGTTTGTCGATTGTTGGCAGTTTTCTCTTTAGAAGATTCGCAACCCATAGGAATGATGGCAATCCTCTATAGCGTCAAATATGCTAGGAGCAGAATTTAAATAGACATTAATAAATATCTTCCGATTAAAACAGGCATAATATAAATCGTCATCTGTTATTCTAAACGAATAATCGGAGTAGAACCACTTTATTCATGGTAACAAAGCAAACGTTGGACATTCGTTCCTAGAACAAAGGGAATTCGGGCTAAAAGTCTGGTCAAACGTCGTATAGCAGTTTCGTCTTGTTTTAGTCGTTTTCGATAGAACAAGATTTATGCTCTAGAAAGTGATTATTTCGGGCGTGTCAAAACCTGCCAATGCATTGTGACACAAGGGATTTATGACAATCGGCGAATGCTGAAATGTAATATAATTCTTCTTAAGATATAGGCCAGAGGTGGCAGAAGTCGCCGTTGGTTTCTGTACCACTTGCAAGAAAGAAGAATCAGGATATGCGTAAACAAATGAAGGCGGCGATTGGGCTTCTGGCTGCGGCGGCCATGTTGTCCGTCCCGGCGTTCTCCAACGCCGACGGCACTCAACCCTCGCAGCCTCAGGGCGCCGCGCAAACCCAGGCAGTGCCTGCAGCTACCCCACAGCTGCCCTCGGCACAGGCCACCTGTACGCCCGCCACGTTAAGTGTAGGGACGAATGTCAATGCCGAGCTTTCTGTAGACTGTAAACTCACCGTCACCGCAAGCTCTTCTGATAATGAGCTCAGTAGGGATCAATTTAGGGCTTTCCCCGGTCTCGACACTGTCAAACAGATTGTTTTCACAGGCGCCAACAAAGTTAAGTTCCCCAGTGACTGTCACGAACTGTTTTCAAACGAGTATGTTGACCCCGTTACTCGCGGGAAGAGTACTCATGTCGGTGCTCTAGAGGACATTGACTTCGGTTCCGTGGAAACGAACGGAATCACCAATATGGAGAAGATGTTCTTCGGCAACAAGCGTGTTGACCTTAGCAGATTCCACATCAATAATGACACTAACCTTCACTATTTGTTTGGGGACTACGGTTCTACCGGAGACAGATGTCCGTCGTTTGGATACTGTCGCCATATGGATAGTATGCAGCAGCTGACGATTGGGAAAGACACAAGTCTAACCGATAATCAGTATCAAGGTGGTTTACAGGATGCTCCTCATAGACTTGGCATCGATTTTTCGCGTTCAGAGTGGGTGCAGATTGCTGAGCCGGGTACGCCCTCTGCAGATGTTAACAAGAATGATCCTCAGACTCTCCCCATTCTAGATGTGTATGCTAGATCAAGGTCTGATAAGGCAGAAAGAGTTGGTACCTATGTCAGAATTGTTGATTGGCGTGAGCTGACGTTTAAAGCGGCCACCCGAAAAGATCATGCTACTGTAAATAAGTCAGTTGATTGGATTCCATCGGCCCAATTTGCTAGGGGAGTGAATGTTCCCAAGTTTAACAGTGCCGGAGATCCGACGAACTATTATTACTCCAATGACAATGAGGATGTCGTTGTCCCGCTTCGTGCCAAAGTTGAAATTCCAACTCCAGGCCCAGAAAACCCCTTCCCGTTCACGATTTCCGGTTGCGCTGTCACGGCGGATTGTGAGCCGACGGCATTCAAGGGTTGGTCTAGAAACGAAGATGGTAGTGGCGACTTGCTGCAGGCAGGCGCTCAGGTTGATCTGACTGATGGCGATATGACTGTCTATGCCACTTGGCCGACCACGGAGTCGTCCAGTACCGGTGGCGGTAGTTCCGATCCGAGCCATGGTGGCAGCGGTAATGGTTCCGGTTCTGGCAACAACACTTCCGGTGGCAACGGCAATGGCGGTGGTTCCGATCCTGGCCATGGTGGCAGTGGTTCCGGCAGTGGCAACAACGGTGGCGGTTCCAACAACAATGGTTCCGGCAATGGTTCCGGCAACGGCAATGGTGGTTCCGGTTCCGGTAATGGCAGTGGTTCCGGTTCCGGCAACAACACTTCCGGTGGCAACCACAATGGCGGTGGTTCCGATCCTGGCCATGGTGGCAGTGGTTCCGGCAGTGGCAACAACGGGAACGGCGGTAACGGTTCCGGTAACGGTGGCGGTTCCAACAACAATGGTTCCGGCAATGGTTCCGGCAACGGCAATGGTTCCGGCAACGGCAATGGTTCCGGCAACGGCAATGGTGGTTCCGGCAGCGGTAATGGTTCCGGTTCGGGCAACAACGCTTCCGGTGGCAACGGCAATGGCGGTGGTTCCGATCCTGGCCATGGTGGCAGTGGTTCCGGCAGTGGCAACAACGGTGGCGGTTCCAACAACAATGGTTCCGGCAATGGTTCCGGCAATGGCAATGGTGGTTCCGGTAACGGCAATGGTTCCGGCAATGGCAATGGTGGTTCCGGCAACGGCAATGGTTCCGGTTCCGGCAACGGCAATGGTTCCGGTTCCGGCAACAACACTTCCGGTGGCAACGGCAATGGCGGTGGTTCCGATCCTGGCCATGGTGGCAGTGGTTCCGGTAACGGAAACAACGGTAACGGTTCCGGTAACGGTGGCGGTTCCAACAACAATGGTTCCGGCAACGGTAATGGTTCCGGTTCTGGCAATAACGCTTCCGGTGGCAATCACAATGGCGGTGGTTCCGGTAACGGCAACAACGGTAATGGTTCCGGAAACGGTGGCGGTTCCAACAGCAACGGTAACGGTTCCGGCAACAACAACGGCGGTCAGGGTTCTGGTTCGTCGTCGTCCCAGCCTGGCCATGGTGGTAGTGGCTCTGGTTCGGGCCAGCAGCCCGGTCAGGGTGGCCAGGGCGCTGGCGGTGGTTCCGGCCATGGTGCGTCCGGCGCTGGTGCAGGTGTTGCCGGTGGGTCGGTGCCCGGTGGTGTCGGTGGCGGCGGGTCCGCTGCGGGTGCCGCGGGCGGCCAGTCCGCTGCTGGTGGTGTCGCCGGTGTACGTCCGGGGGCTGGCTCGTTGCCGTCGGTGTTGAGCAATGCGCCTGCGTTGCCGGTGTATGGTTCCCCGGTGGCGGCATTGGCGAACAGTCCGGTGCTTTCGGGTGCGAGCCCGAACGTGGCGGCTGGTCCGTTGCAGCCGTTGGGCCATGATGCTGATGGGACGCCGTCGGTGCCGCAGCAGTCTGGGCCGAAGAACTCGGTTCCGCAGTGCATTCCGGTGGCGTACTGGTACGGTACCGGTGTCGAGCCGGCGGCGATCCGTTGCCCGGGGCAGGATATCGCTACGTCTACGGCGGCGGCTTCCGGGCCGACTCGTCAGGCGCCGGTTTGGGTGTTCCTGCTGCTGGTGCTCGCGGCCTTGGGCGCGATGCTGGTGATCAGCCGTCGCAGTCGTCTGGACATCGTGCGCCATCGCTCGTTCAGGGTGGCCTGAGACAGGGTTGAGGCTAGACCTCACGCAGGTTGATTGAAGAAAATAGGGCCCGCATCGAATCGAATCCGATGCGGGCCCCTTTCTCATGTGTTCAGCGACTCCATGTTTAGTGAAGGTTCAAATATGGGTTATAAACTAAATGTTTTGGCCTATGCCCTTGAATACGGAATAATGTCATTTCAGGTTATTGGCTAAGCCTCAGTTGTCCCCAACTCTTTTTTGCTCTATACCTGTCATTCCAATTGAAATTGTAAATTTCTTTTTGCCGTTCGCAACGGATTAATTGCATTTAACTGACCGATTTTTACCGTTTAACGTAATAATTTGCATAAATAAGGAAGGATGATGTATTCCAAATAGTGGATGCTGAATTGCATCTCTTGTGTACGCAAGTGGGGGCTTGCGAAGAGATGGATTCCATCCTTGGGGGAGTGATTCTTTTATGAAGTTGTGGCATAAGGCGTTAGCATGTTTGGCAGCGATTGCAACGTTGACAAGTGTTTCCGTCTTGGCATCCGCGTAGCAAGGCGTGGATGAAGCGCCACAAGACGAGAAGGGTTCGTCGCAACAGTCAGGGGCACCTTCGGATTTTCCTGATTCTTCTAAAGGCGGTCCTGTAGATACTGCAGGTACGAATTCCACAGTCGTAAACGGCGGCCAGAAGTCTTCCGATTCTTCTCGGTCGTCGACTTCGAAAGACCTGACTTCGCACGTTGCGTAGAGCAATGCGCTGCTTGTGAAGTCAGGTGCTCTCCCTGCCCCCCCCAATGTTGTCGGTTCATAACGGCGGGTTCTAGCGATCGTTGCAACGCCCTGAGGTGAATCGGGGTGTCGCATGGCGGCATACGAGTACGGCGGGAAACGCTATCCGGACCGCAAGACGATGCTGGCGGCCAGGCGCGGC
>NZ_JAQTHX010000005.1 GCF_029433335.1 Bifidobacterium sp. ESL0745 | reverse complement strand
TTGGTGTGGTGGTGGTTTGAGAACTCAAGAGTGTGTCTGTACTACTTTTTATTTGTAAAGCTTTTTTTGATTGCCAGTTCGGCGCGTGCCTCGTTTCGGGGTGCCCTGGGGGGGCTTAATTCGTGTCGAGGTTTTTAGTGTGGACCATTCCCCCTTATGGAATGGTTCCGTCAATTATTATGTGGAGCCTTTGATGAGGCTCTCTGCAATGTTTTTTGTGGAGGGTTCGATTCTGGCTCAGGATGAACGCTGGCGGCGTGCTTAACACATGCAAGTCGAACGGGATCCATGGTGCTTGCACCGTGGTGAGAGTGGCGAACGGGAGAGTAATGCGTGACCAACCTGCCCCATGTTCCGGAATAGCTCCTGGAAACGGGTGGTAATGCCGGGTGTTCCGCGTGATCGCATGTGATCGCGGGAAAGGGTTACCGACATGGGATGGGGTCGCGTCCTATCAGCTTGTTGGCGGGGCAACGGCCCACCAAGGCGTTGACGGGTAGCCGGCCTGAGAGGGCGACCGGCCTCATTGGGACTGAGATACGGCCCAGACTCCTACGGGAGGCAGCAGTGGGGAATATTGCACAATGGGGGGAACCCTGATGCAGCGACGCCGCGTGCGGGATGAAGGCCTTCGGGTTGTAAACCGCTTTTGTTGGGGAGCAAGCGAGAGTGAGTGTACCCTTCGAATAAGCACCGGCTAACTACGTGCCAGCAGCCGCGGTAATACGTAGGGTGCAAGCGTTATCCGGATTTATTGGGCGTAAAGAGC
Source organism: Bifidobacterium sp. ESL0745 (assembly GCF_029433335.1). Classification (NCBI taxonomy): domain Bacteria; kingdom Bacillati; phylum Actinomycetota; class Actinomycetes; order Bifidobacteriales; family Bifidobacteriaceae; genus Bifidobacterium; species Bifidobacterium sp. ESL0745. The sequence continues at coordinate 4,843 of NZ_JAQTHX010000005.1, read as the reverse complement.
TCGTAGGCGGTTCGTCGCGTCTGGTGTGAAAGCCCATCGCTTAACGATGGGTCTGCGCCGGATACGGGCGGGCTTGAGTGCAGTAGGGGAGACTGGAATTCCCGGTGTAACGGTGGAATGTGTAGATATCGGGAAGAACACCAATGGCGAAGGCAGGTCTCTGGGCTGTTACTGACGCTGAGGAGCGAAAGCGTGGGGAGCGAACAGGATTAGATACCCTGGTAGTCCACGCCGTAAACGGTGGATGCTGGATGTGGGGCCCATTCCACGGGTTCCGCGTCGGAGCTAACGCGTTAAGCATCCCGCCTGGGGAGTACGGCCGCAAGGCTAAAACTCAAAGAAATTGACGGGGGCCCGCACAAGCGGCGGAGCATGCGGATTAATTCGATGCAACGCGAAGAACCTTACCTGGGCTTGACATGTTCCGGATCGCCCCAGAGATGGGGCTTCCCTTCGGGGCCGGTTCACAGGTGGTGCATGGTCGTCGTCAGCTCGTGTCGTGAGATGTTGGGTTAAGTCCCGCAACGAGCGCAACCCTCGCCTTGTGTTGCCAGCACGTTATGGTGGGAACTCACAAGGGACCGCCGGGGTCAACTCGGAGGAAGGTGGGGATGACGTCAGATCATCATGCCCCTTACGTCCAGGGCTTCACGCATGCTACAATGGCCGGTACAACGGGATGCGACGCGGTGACGCGGAGCGGATCCCTGAAAACCGGTCTCAGTTCGGATTGGAGTCTGCAACCCGACTCCATGAAGGCGGAGTCGCTAGTAATCGCGGATCAGCAACGCCGCGGTGAATGCGTTCCCGGGCCTTGTACACACCGCCCGTCAAGTCATGAAAGTGGGCAGCACCCGAAGCCGGTGTCCGAACCCCTTGTGGGGCGGAGCCGTCTAAGGTGAGGCTCGTGATTGGGACTAAGTCGTAACAAGGTAGCCGTACCGGAAGGTGCGGCTGGATCACCTCCTTTCTACGGAGAATTCAGGATGCCGTTGGGCATCCGGTGTCGGGCCTGCCGGGGATGTTCCCTGGTGTGGTCCTGCTGGTGTGGAAAAGATCGGAAAGATACAACTTTACACATACATTGTGGTGTGGGCATGCTTTTGGGCTCCCGGATCGCCACCCCCGTTTTGGCGGGTGCGATTCCGATGCCCCTCGCTGAGGGCCTTCCCGGATGGGACGGCCGGACGCGTCGGTGCGTGGTGGCTTGAGAACTGGATAGTGGACGCGAGCAAGATTTTGATCTTGCTTTGTTAGATGCAATTTTTTCAGACCGGTCTCCGATTCTTTTGAATCTGGGGATTTGGTCGATCGTTTTGTGATCATTTTAGTGTGATGATGTGTTGTCCAGAGTTTTTCGCAGAAGGTCCTTGCGGCATGCAGCCTGTATGGGTGTGTGTTGCTGGTAAGGGCGTATGGTGGATGCCTTGGCAGACAGTACCGATGAAGGACGTGTGGGGCCGCGATAGGCCTCGGGGAGCCGCCGACAGGGCTTTGATCCGAGGATTTCCGAATGGGGGGACCCGCCGGCCGTATGGGCCGGCACCGCCTTGTGCGGGGGGTACGCAGGGAAGTGAAACATCTCAGTACCTGCAGGAAAGGATATTCCGTGAGTAGTGGCGAGCGAAAGCGGATCAGGCCAAACCGGCCGCGTGTGATAGCCTCCAGGCGTTGCGCGGCGGGTGTTGTGGGGCCTGGTGCCCGGATGCTGGAGCGTCCGGCGGAAGTCATAAAGCGGCGTGCTAGGCGAACGGGATTGAATTCCCGGCCGTAGAGGGTGATGGCCCCGTAGCCGGTCGCGCGCTGCCTTCCGATCCAGGTTCCCAAGTAGCACGGGACTCGTGGAATCCCGTGTGAATCGGCCCCGACCGTGGGGTAAGCCTAGATATACCTGTCTGACCGATAGCGAACGAGTACCGTGAGGGAAAGGTGAAAAGCACCCCGGGAGGGGAATGAAACAGTTTCTGAAACCGTGCGCCTACGAACCGTCGGAGCCCCCTTGTGGGGTGACGGCGTGCCTATCGAAAAATGAGTCTGCGAGTCAGTGGCAAGTGGCGAGGCTAACCCGTCGTGGGGGAGCCGTAGCGAAGGCGAGTCTCAAAAGGCGTTTGAGTCGCTTGTCCTGGACCCGAAGCGGGATGATCTAGCCCTGAGCAGGTTGAAGCGCGGGTAAGACCGCGTGGAGGACCGGACCCACCTAGGTTGAAAACTGGGGGGATGACTTGGGGCTAGGGGTGAAAGGCCAATCAAATTCCGTGATAGCTGGTTCTCTCCGAAATGCATTTAGGTGCAGCGTCGTGTGGTTCGCCCGGGGGGTAGAGCTACTGGATGCCTGAGGGCGCGTGTCGCGTACCGACGGCAACCAAACTCCGAATACCCGTGGCGGTAGAGCGCGGCAGTGAGTCGGCGGGGGATAAGCTCCGTCGTCGAAAGGGAAACAGCCCAGATCGTCGTCTAAGGTCCCGAAGCGCGTGCTAAGTGGGAAAGGATGTGGAGTCGCATAGACAGCCAGGAGGTTGGCTCAGAAGCAGCCACCCTTGAAAGAGTGCGTAACAGCTCACTGGTCTAGTGGTTCCGCGCCGACAATGTAGCGGGGCTCAAGCACGCCACCGAAGACGCGGCAGCGTACGTTTCGTATGCTGGGTAGGAGAGCGTCCCGTACGGGGTGAAGCGGCAGCGCAAGCTCGCCGTGGACCGTGCGGGAGCGAGAATGCAGACATGAGTAGCGAGAGACGGGTGAGGATCCCGTCCGCTGGATGACCAAGGGTTCCGGGGCCACGTTCATCGTCCCCGGGTGAGTCGGGTCCTAAGGCGAGGCCGACAGGCGTAGTCGAATGGACGAACGGGTCGATATTCCCGTACCGGCGCAGGACCGTCCGGGCCGAAAGTCGGGTACTAACCTCCCGCCTTGCGGATGCCGCCCTTCGGGGTGGCTGATGCTTGGCGGTTGGGACAGACCTTCCGGTAGGCCAGCGCAGGAGTGACGCAATGGAAGAGCCGGCCGCGGCGGTGGTAGTCCGTGGCCAAGCGTGCAGCCGGTATCCCAGGCAAATCCGGGGTGCATACACGGTGAGGCGCGATGGTGGGGCCCGTTGGGGCCGAACCCGGTGGTTTCCGTTGCCGAGAAAAGCTTCGGCGCGAGGTGCTGCGGCGCCCGTACCGCAAACCGACACAGGTGGTCAGGTAGAGAATACCAAAGCGATCGAGCGAATCCTGGTCAAGGAACTCGGCAAATCACTCCCGTGCCTTCGGTATAAGGGAGACCCCCTGGGGTGAACCGCCTTGCGCGGGGAGCCCTGGGGGGTGGCACAGACCAGGGGGTAGCGACTGTTTACCAAAAACACAGGTGCATGCGAAGGCGCAAGCCGCTGTATATGCACTGACGCCTGCCCGGTGCCGGAAGGTTAAGAGGATCCGTCATCCCGCCTCGCGCGGGGGCAGCGGTGAATTCAAGCCCCGGTAAACGGCGGTGGTAACTATAACCATCCTAAGGTAGCGAAATTCCTTGTCGGGTAAGTTCCGACCTGCACGAATGGCGTAACGACTTCCCCACTGTCTCGACCAGGAGCTCGGCGAAATTGCAGTACGAGTAAAGATGCTCGTTAAGCGCAGAAGGACGAAAAGACCCCGGGACCTTTACTATACCTTGGTATTGTCATTAGGTGGAAACTGTGTAGCATAGGCGGGAGGCTTCGAAGCGGTGGCGCCAGCCATCGTGGAGCCGCAAGGTGAAATACCGCTCTGTTCCCATTTGATGTCTAACCTCGACACGTGATCCGTGTCAGGGACAGTGCCTGGCGGGTAGTTTAACTGGGGCGGTTGCCTCCCAAAGGATAACGGAGGCGCTCAAAGGTCCGCTCAGCCCGGTTGGCAATCGGGTGTCGAGTGCAATCGCACAAGCGGGCTTGACTGTGAGACTGACGGGTCGAGCAGGGACGAAAGTCGGAGATAGTGATCCGGTGCCGGCGCACGGGCGCGGCATCGCTCAACGGATAAAAGGTACCCCGGGGATAACAGGCTGATCATTCCCAAGAGTCCATATCGACGGGATGGTTTGGCACCTCGATGTCGGCTCGTCGCATCCTGGGGCTGTAGCAGGTCCCAAGGGTTCGGCCGTTCGCCGATTAAAGCGGCACGCGAGCTGGGTTCAGAACGTCGTGAGACAGTTTGGTCTCTATCCTCTGCGCTCGTTGGAATATTGAGGAGACCTGCCCATAGTACGAGAGGACCTGGGTGGACGAACCTCTGGTATGCCGGTTGTCGCGCCAGTGGCACGGCCGGTTGGCTACGTTCGGAAGGGATAACCGCTGAAAGCATCTAAGCGGGAAGCCTGCTCCGAGATCAGTATTCCTTGGGACTTCGAGTCCCTGTAGGCCCCAGGCGAGAACACCTGGTTGATAGGCCGGACGTGGAAGCCCCGCGAGGGGCGGAGCCGACCGGTACTAACGGCCGAAAGGCAATCACATTTCCCGACTTTGTCGGGGACGTGGGGGCATCCTCTGCGATAAACATCAGACAGCATTAGCATTTGGTGTTCACACTACGATTCATCGCATCCGACACGCGTCCGCTTTCCGGTTCCCTGGCCGCCACTATCCCGCAGCCCACGGGTTGCGTACAATTTAAGATTTGCGGCGGCCATAGCCCAGGGGAGACGCCCGGTCCCATTCCGAACCCGGAAGCTAAGGCCTGGCACGGCGATGGTACTGCACCCGACAGGGTGTGGGAGAGTAGCCCGCCGCCGCATCACACTTCACGAGGGGGAGACGCCGCAAGGCGCCTCCCCCTCCCGCATGCCCGGAACCCCGGCCGGACCCCCACGGACCGCCCGGACCCCGGGGCC
>NZ_JAQTHX010000004.1 GCF_029433335.1 Bifidobacterium sp. ESL0745 | reverse complement strand
CAAAATCTTGCCGGTGGCAACAGTGCGGTATCAAGCGGCGTAGCTCAAAATCTTGCCGGTGGCAACAGTGCGGTATCGAGCGGCGTAGCTCCAAATACCGGCGAAGAGGCTTCTGACGTTTCCGACAACGACTCCGCCTCGCGCGTTGATATCGTTCCGGCCTTGTACGAGGAACCGAAAGTCATGGGTTCCGTCGAGCTGGCCGTTGATGACCTGGATGATGATCGGTTGGTGGACGCCAAAGCCGGAAATTCCGAAGCCAAGGAGAAGCAGATTGCGGCGCAAACTGATGCAGCCGCACAGCTTCCGAATGAAGTGAAGGATGCCGATGCCTTCGAAGTTTCTGCTGATTCTGGCAACAACGCTGTCAACGCTGTTGAATCCGATGACGAGGAAACGCCTGCCGTCACTTCCTCGGCGCAAAAGGTGACGGTCAGCGGACGCAAGATCCTTGATGACGTTACCTGGCTGATTGGGCCCGGCGACCGGTTCGGCATTGTCGGGGCAAACGGTGCGGGCAAGTCGACGTTGCTGAAGATCATCGACGGCACATTGACACCGACGGCCGGGCATGTGAAAATCGGCAAAACCGTGAAGTTTGCAGTGCTTTCACAGCGGCTTGACGAGCTGGAGAAGCTCAACAAGTACAAGATCAAGGAAGTGCTCAGCCGTTACAAGCCGACCTACGTCGTCGACGGCAAAGAGGTTTCCACCAGCCAATTGATGGAACGACTCGGATTTTCTGCCGCGCAGCTGATGACGCCGATCGCCGATCTTTCCGGTGGTCAGAAGCGCCGCATGCAGCTCTTGCTGATTTTGCTGGACGAGCCGAATGTCTTGATTTTGGACGAGCCCGGCAATGATCTCGATACTGATATGCTCGCCGTAATGGAGGATTTGCTTGACTCCTGGCCCGGCACGCTGATTGTCGTTTCCCATGACCGCTACTTGCTGGAACGTGTGACCGATGAACAGTTTGCGCTAATTGGCGGTAAAGTCCGTCACCTTCCTGGCGGCGTGGATGACTATCTCAATATGGTGCAGAAGATTGAAAACGGTGAAACACTGGATGAGATTATTGGCGACGGCCGCGGCGGCAAGTCGGCAGGCAAAGGCTCTTCTTCGAGCGGCAGTGCTTCTGGGGCTCAATCGTCAAACGCAAATGATGATGGTGATAATGGGAATTCCGATCCACAATCCGATGACCAGAAACTGACTGGAAAAGCGTTCCACGACGCCACCCGTCGTCTCTCGGCCATCGAACGCAAACTTGCCAAACTCGAAACCGAGAAGACAAAGATCGAGCGGACAATGGCCTCTCACGACCCCGCCGACTACGTAGGCTTAGGCAAACTCAACGAGCAACTTTCGGCCAATTCAGACGAGTCTGAGTCCTTAGAAGCCGAGTGGATGGAACTCTCCGAGCAGGTCGAATAATTTTTGGCCTAATCGTTTATTGATGAAGGTTTCCATGGTTTTGACAGTCCGCTTACTCGGACCAGTTTTCCGTTTGCGTAATCCTCAACCAGCGAACGGGCTTCCTCTTCAGCGGTTTTACCGTCAGCATGGGGCGATGTTCGTGAATTTGGCCAAGATGTCGTCATCGATATCAAGCGGCAAATCATTCGGGTCAGGTTGTTGATTGTTAGGAAGTGTCTCGGGCATGAGAGTCTCCTCTAGCTTTTTAATTTTGGTGTTCCCAAGGATTAATGATTCTTACTCCTGTGTTTTCAAAATCCTTTATGTTTTGAGTGACTACAGCCATATCGTTGGCCATGGCGATGGCTGCAATCATGGCGTCATTTGGTCCAATAGGTTGGCCCAATTTTTTCCTTTGGGCAGCGATAAATGCATAATATGGTGCTGCTTGTTCGTCGAAAGGTAGCGGACGGAACTGAAAGTCAGAAAGTGTGGATACCACACTGTCGCGTATCTCGTCTTTGCGTCGGCCTTCTGGTAAAAGTTCAATGCCATATATAAGTTCAGCCAAAGTGATGCTTGATATATATAGTGTGTCTGGCGATTGGGCGAAAAACCATGCAAGGACTTTTTCATCAGGAATTGCGCGGCTGGAAATTTCACTAACCACATTGGTGTCAAGTAGAAACATCAGTTACCTAATTTCACATGGCGAATCTCACCACTACGCGGAGGAATCAACTGTTCGTCACCTGTAAGTCCGGAATCTTTTAGCAGTCGATGTGCTTTTGCGAAGATTTCAGCTGTAGTTGCTGGTTTTTCCGTCGATCCTTTTTGTGTGACTGACCCATTCTTTTTTTTCGTAAGATGAGAGACATCGTCGTCTTTGATGGGTGTTTGTTGAGGGAGAAGATAAGTTTGCAGTTCTTTGGAAAAATCTGTGGAGCCCATTTCTTTATGCGCCATCCATGCCGCTGTCCACTCTTCCACATGAGAACGCATTTCAGCTTCCATTGAACGATTGTGTGCTTTCGCCGCCTCTTTTACAATGTCAATTTGTTCGTCGGGAACATTACGAATCGTCATTGTGCCCATCGATACCTCCACGTTTAACCTATTGATAATTAGTATGCTAGCAAAATGCTAGCATATTGTCAAAGGGTATAAGAGAAGGATCCGGAAACAAAAAGCGGATATGACCGTAAGGCCATATCCGCCCTTGATTATTGGCGATGGGAGCTATCCCATTACCTTCCGGTGATTTCGCTGCCGACCACCTTTTCGCTCAACGCATGCGGGCCGCGGGTCACCGCGACGGCACCGGAGCGGACCAGCTCGATGACGCCGTAGTCGTCCAGCAGACCAAGCAGCGCATCGATCTTGCCTTCGTCGCCGGTGGCCTCGATGGTCAGGGATTCGGGGTGCACGTCGACCACACGTACGCGGAAGAGGCGCACAATCTCCAGCACGTCTGAGCGATTCGTCTCGTTGGCTGCGACCTTGATGAGTACCAGCTCACGTTCGACGGCGTCGGTATCGTCAAGATCGACGATTTTCAGCACGTGAAGCAGTTTGTTGAGCTGCTTGATGATCTGCTCAAGCGGCACTTCCTCGACGTCAGCGGTCACGGTGACGCGCGAGATGTCGGGGCGCTCGGTGGGGGAGACGGAAAGCGAGTTGATGTTGAACGCACGGCGGGCGAAAAGGCCAGCTATACGGGCCAGTACGCCAGGGCGGTTTTCGACCAGGACGGACAGGGTGTGACGCTCGCTGTGCGGAGTGGATGCAGGATAATTTGCCATGATGTTCCTTTCGCCTTGTCCTTACTTTTCCGATTTTTCCGAAGTTCCGGCATCGGCTGTGTCGGTTTGATTGTCGTCGTCATCCGCGGCGTCGTCGGTGCCCGCTTCTGCCGTGCCATGATGCAGCAGCGGCTGTATGCCGGGCATGTAAGTAACGGTGTCGTTGGATTGCCCCGCGGCGACCATCGGCCAGACCATCGCGTCCTTGTAGACGCGGAAGTCGATCAGCACCGGCCGGTCGTTGATCTCGTTGGCGCGCTTGATCGCGGCCTTTGCCTCGTCTTTCGTAGTTGCGCGAATGCCGATGCAACCGTAGGCTTCGGCGAGCTTGACGAAATCGGGAACGTTGAGGATATCCTCGGTATTCTCGCCGTCGCGGATGCTGGTCTGCGAATAATGTTTGTCGTAGAAAAGCGTCTGCCACTGGCGGACCATGCCGTACACGGAATTGTTGAGGATTGCGATTTTGACCGGCGCATTGTCGATGAACGCGGCTGCGAGCTCCTCGGAGGTCATCTGGAAGCTGCCGTCGCCGTCAATCAACCAAACTGGCTTCTTGCCGCCGAAATCGCGGGCCGAACCCACGCGTGCGCCAATGGCCGCAGGCAGGCCGAAGCCCATGGTTCCCAGGCCTCCTGAGGAGATCCAGGAGTGCGGGTTTTCGAAATCGATGAGCTGCGAAGCCCACATCTGGTGCTGGCCCACGCCGGAAACCCAGATGGTGGAGGGTGCAGCCTGGCGTGAAAGCTCCTCCACGACCCATTGTGGGGAGAGTGTGCCGTCCGGCGTCGTTTCATCATATTTCATCGGATACTTTTCGCGCCAGGAATTGATGAGATTCCACCAAGGCTCGAGGTTCGGCTTGCCGTGGATGGCCTGCCCGCGCTTGATTTCGGCATTCAGCGCGTCGAGCACTTCCGCCACATCGCCGACGATGGGCACGTCGGGCTGGCGGCGCTTGCCGATTTCGGCGGGATCGATGTCGATGTGGATGACGCGGGCCGCAGGGGCGAAAGCCTCCATTTTGCCTGTCACGCGGTCGTCGAAACGTGCGCCGATGGCGACCAGCAGATCGCACCTCTGCGTCGCCGCCGTGGCTGCCAACGTACCGTGCATACCGAGCATTCCCAGCACTTTCGGGTCGGAATCCGGCACGATGCCGCGCGCTGGAAGCGTGGTGACGATGGGGGAGTCGGTCAGATCGGCCAGTTCCTTGACCTGCTCTCCGGCGTTGGAACGCACCGCGCCGCCGCCGACGTAGAGCACGGGGCGATACGACTGTTCAAAGAGTTTTGTGGCCTCGCGCAGGACGTGGCCGTGCGGTTTGGTCGTCGGGTTGTAGCCTGGGAGCAGCAGTTTCTGCGGCCATGAGTAATACATGTCGCCGACCTGCGCGGTTTTGGTGATGTCGACCACGACGGGGCCTGGGCGGCCGGTACGCGCGATATAGTGCGCTTCGGCGAGCACACGCGGAATGTCCTGCGCGTCGGTGACGAGGTAGGAATGTTTGACCACCGGGTATGTAATACCTACGGTATCGGCTTCCTGGAAGGCGTCGGTACCGATTGCGTCCACACCGACCTGACCGGAAATGACGACCAGCGGCACCGAATCCATATTCGCATCGGCGATCGGCGTGACCATGTTCGTCGCCCCCGGCCCGGAGGTGACGATGCAAACGCCCACGCGCCCGGTGGCCACGGCGTACCCCTCGGCCGCATGCCCTGCGCCCTGCTCATGGCGCATCAGCACGAAACGGAACTTGGTATCATCGTGAATCTGATGATAAACCGGCAGGATCGCGCCACCCGGAATACCGAAAACGTCCTGCACGCCCAGATCTTCCAGCGTGCGGATCAGCGCCTGTGCGCCGGTCATCTTCTCGCCGTTGACGAGAGTCTGCTTGTTTGTCTTTGATATTTTCGGCACCCCGCTGAATGCCTGTAAAGGCGTTGGTGACACCATCATTCCTCTATCTCTCTGTGGGTTTATAAGGATTGTCTTCTTCACCTGCGACGTATGGTGTACGTCCGCATGGTTATGACGTTCGGCGTTCGCCGGGCCGTTCGTGGCAGTCCGTGAAGCTGTACCGATGTTGTAGATATCATAGTGCATTGCGGATGTGAAAATCACTTTTGCCCAAATACTGGCGGTATTTCGGGGAATGTGTGTGCTGAGCCGGTGCTTGATGAATGAGAATCGGGTACCGGACTGTAACTTAGCCGTATAGCAATAAGGAGAAATACCGTAGGCTACGACCTCATTCAATAAAGCCTTGTTCCGCCTTCGTGTCTGGCTTGCCAGCAGCGGCTGTGGCCTCGCATCATCAATATGCGGTTTTAAGCGCTGATATTAGGATTTGTTACTTTTGTTGTGCTTTGGCGTCGCTGGGGTGATGGTGCTTTTTGGCCGGATGTTTGCTTGGATTGCTGTCTAGTTCCGTCCAGGCGGCTTTCGCGGCGGCAAGCTGGGCCTTGCGTTTGCTGGAACCGGTGCCGACACCAAGCACTTCGTCATCGTCGCCGACAACGGCGCGGGCAGTAAAGACCTGTGCGTATTCCGGGCCGGACACGGCCATGCGGTAGCGCGGATCCTCAAGTCCCATGCCGTGCGCCTTGACGGTCAACGAGGTCTTCCAATCCAGCGCAGGGCCTTCGGTGGCGACCTTCTTCAGTTCGTCATCGACCAGATGGTGCACCACTTTGCGGGCTTCGTCGATGCCATGCTCCACGAATGTCGCGCCGATCAGCGATTCCACGATGTCGCAGAGGATCGAGCTTTTTTCGGCGCCGCCGGATTCAGCCTCACCGTGTCCGAGCAGGATATACGGCCCCACTTGAAGCTTTTCGCGTGCGATCTGTGAAAGCGCCTTTTCCGAGACGGCCATCGCCCGCATCTTCGCGAGCTGGCCTTCGTTCATGTCGGGATGGACGCGATACAGCGTTTCGGTGGAAACGAACTCAAGCACCGCGTCGCCCAGGAATTCCAAGCGTTCGTAGTTCGGCGCGCCCTCGTGCTCGTGCGAGAACGAACGGTGGGTGAGTGCCTGCACCAAGAGGTCCGGCGAAAGCGTGGTGCCGAGCCGGTCAAGCAGTTCCTGCTGCGGGGTCGAAGTTTCTGAAGTGGTATCAGTATCGGTATCTTGAGGCATGTTTCCTGATTTCAGAGATGCAAAAGCCCCGCCACCCGTCGATGGCAGGGCTTTTATTTGCTAGCGTTTCACTTGCTCAGCGACTTGCTGATAGCCTCGCGATAAACGCGGCCGCGGAACGAACCGCAGCTCGGGCAAGCCATGTGCGGCAGGGTCGGCGCACCACAATTGGGGCAGGCGACGGTCTTGGCCGCGCTGGCCTTCCAGTTGGAGCGGCGCGAATGCGTGTTGGCTCGCGAAGTCTTGTACTTTGGCAGTGCCATGGTATTCCTCTATTTCGTTCGAACAGATTGAGCTTAAGCATAGACAAGTCTAACGCCATCTCGGTACAAGTGCTACTTGCCTTGTTCTTCTTCCTTTTCCAGCTCGGCCTTGAGACCGGCCAGAGCGGCGAAACGGTTGTCGACCACGTCGTGATGGTGGTCGGGATTGTCGTTCAGATTGATGCCGCACTGCGGGCACAGACCCTTGCAATCCGGCTTGCATAGTGGCTGCAGCGGAAGGTTTTCGACCAACGTGTCGCGCAGAAGTGCCTCAAGGTCGGCGAAATTGCAGTCCGCGCTCAACGGATAGGTGTCTTCCGACTCGTCCTCGCCGGCGATGATGTCGATGTCCTCGTCGTGATTGTCGTGCCCGTTGTTCGCGTTGACGGACGCCTTCGCGGAATCGTAGGGGAAGAACGCGGTGACATCCATGCCCCAATCGCGTTTGATTTCTTTGAGGCAGCGCACGCACTCGGCATGGACCGGCGCATCGAAGCGTCCGGTGAAAATCAGCCCGTCAACGATGGAGTCGAAGGAGCCGGTCACTTTGACAGGTGCCCCCTCCTTGACACCGATGACATTGTCGCCGATGCCGCTTGGCGCGGGAAACTCGGCATCAACGGTTTTGCTTTGGCCGGGACGCGAGATGATCTGCCCCACGCTGACGGCCCATTGCGAATCTTCAGGTCTACTCATTTATTCGTTTTGTTCTTTCGAATTTGTTTTGTCTAGTGGTGTTATTCGGCTTTGTCGGCTGGATTTTGCGCGTGCGCAACGGCATCCGCCTGCGACTGCGCAAGTTGCTGCGCGGCCGTGTGCTGACGCTTATCGATGACGTCGATGCCGTTTTTGATATCGCGGTCATAGGCGGCAACCTGCTCCTCAAGCGCCTTCATCACTTCGGCGCAATAGGCGTTGGCGCCTTGCACAAGCTTGGTCGACTTGATTTGGGCGTCATCCATGATCACGCGGGCTTTTTGCTGCGCCAGATCCACAACGCGTTCCTGTCCGGAAAGGATCTGCGCCTGTTCTTCGGCGTTCTGTCTGATTTGCGCGGCCTGGCTTTGCGCCTTGGTGACAATGGCTTGGGCTTGGCTCTGCGCGTTCTGCAACCGGCGTTCGGCCTCACGCATCAGCGACGAGGCGCGCTCAAGCTGTACGGGGAGCATGGTTTTGAGTTGGTTGAGCTGATCAAGGAACTCGTCGCGGTCGAGGCGCACCATACCGGGGGCGAAGAAACTGGATTTGGTGTCCTCCACGGCGGAGCTCATCTGATCGATGATGTCATAAACCGTCGTGAATTCGGCACGGCTTTTGCTCACGGCTTCGTCGCTGACGTCTGTGTGGGCATCGGGGGATTGGCCGTTCGACGCCTGATTATCGTGGGTGTCGTGTTTTTCCTGCAGGTCGGGAAGGTCTGCGGGGGAAGTGAACAGCGGTTTGGCGGCCTTTGGCGAAACCGAATCATAGGTATCGTCATCAACGTCATCGTTGGTTTCCGGGCTTTCCGTGGAATCACCCGAATTGTCGGAATCCGCATCGCCCTCGTCGTGGTTCGGCGAAAGGTCATCAATGGGAATGACCTTGGAAAGGGTGTCGTCTTCCTCGTCGCTGAGGTTTGTTTCGTTCGCCATCATTAGCTCTTTTCTTTCTGAAGTTTTTCGGCGAGCATGCCGACTACGCAATCGGGCACCATGCCGGTGACATCGCCGCCGTGACGTGCCACGTCCTTGACTACAGTGCTGGAAATATGCTCAAGTATCGGGTTCGCAGGCAGGAACATGGTCTCGACGCCGGAAAGTTTGCGATTGACCAGGGCCATCCCGAGCTCGGCCTCGTAGTCGCCGTTCTGCCGTAGGCCCTTGACGATGACCGACGCGCCGACCTTGGTGCAGTAATCGGTGATCAGCCCGTCGGTGGAAGCGACGGTCACGTTCGGATAGCCGTCCTTTACCAGGGCCCGCTTGATTACGTCCACGCGGGTTTTCTCCGAAAACATCGGGGTCTTCGAGCTGTTGACGGCCACGACGACATGTACCGTCTCGAAAATACGTGCACTGCGTTCGATAACGTCCAAATGCCCTGCTGTGACTGGATCATACGAGCCGGGGCACACTGCTATAGTCATATCCCAAGGATAACGCCTGACGCTGATTTTCAGCCGATACGCTTAACACGTCTCTGTGCAGGAATTTGAAAGCGGAATACATGCAACCACACCTAAATGTCATATATATAAGTTTGTCGATTAATAATGTATTTGTGTGGTTAAATCCAATCGTTGGCACAGAACCGGTTTGGTAATTGACTTTTGGGTAGGACGTAATGCCGAGAGATGAATGGGGAGTCAATCGTGGTTTGAGGTAAACGGCCGACGTTATGATATATGCAGTATTGGGAATGAATGACGAGTGGCCGGATTGCCGCTTAAGGAGACGATATGACTGACTTTTTTGAGAGGTTGGATGTTGCCGGAAAACAGGTCGGTGATTGGCATGACGCAGCCGGATTCGAGAATCCTTCACAGGACCCGGATTCCGGTGCGGGGACGGCGGTACTCGATCGGCCGGAAGCCGAAGAGGAGACCAAGCGCAGCGATGATGGCGATGCGGATCGCTTCGCGCACTATGTTTCGCGTGATCGCATGCGTGAGTCCCAGCTTACCGGACGACCGGTGGTGGCGCTGTGTGGCAAGATCTGGGTGCCGAAGCACGATCCCTCGCAATATCCGGTTTGCCCGGATTGCAAGCGCATCTACGAGGAAATGACCGGCAAGTAAAGTCGGGGTTTACGGCGGCGATAGTTGTTTTACCGTTTACATCATAAAGGCTGTGCATACCAGGAATCGATGGTATGCACAGCCTTTTGCTTTATTCCGTACCTCTTGGCGCGCCAAGAGAGCGTTTATTTAAAGAATTGCGTGATATTTATGGAATTTGAGGGGTCTTGGCGCGCCAAGTACCCCTCTTTTCTTAAGAATTCAGCGTAATGTGCCATTTTTGGGGATACTTGGCGCGCCAAGAGTCCTATTTTCTTAAGAATTCAACACGATTTACTGTATTTTGGGGTACTTGGCGCGCCAAGAACCCCAAAAAATGAGGGATTGTCAGCAAGGCTGCAGCTGATAAGGCTTGGACTGTTTTTTACAGCACGTCGATCTGGGTGAGGATTGACGGATCACCCTTCATCAGCGATTGCGCGGTGATCGGCAGCTCGGCCAAGGCCTGTGCATGGTATTGATGAGCGTTGGCGATGGCATCGTGGCCCTGGTACTGTGTGTTGGCCTCGCCGTGATCCATGTAACTGACCATCAAATCTTTCCAGCCGTCTTTGGGCTGGAACTTGGCGAGTTTCTCCTCGGAGCCGGAGATGATGTGTTCGCCGCTGGCAAGGCCGTATTCGTAGGAACGGAACGCCAGCTTGCGGCCAGGGACGGTGGCCTTGTTCTCGGAGTGTTTGGCGACCGGCACCATCTCGCCGTTGTCGCCTTCGCGTTCGGTGAGCTTGTAGACCATCGCACAGGTCGGTGCGCCGGAACCGGTGACCAGCATCGTGCCCACGCCATAGGAATCGACAGGAGCGGACTGCAGCGAGGCCAGCGCATATTCGTCAAGGTCATTGGTGACGGTGATCTTCGTGTTCTTGGCTCCGAGCGCGTCGAGCTGGTTGCGCACACGCTGGGCCAACGCGGCGAGGTCGCCGGAATCGATGCGGACGCAGCCAAGTTCCGGTCCGGCCACTTCGACGGCCGTCTTGATGGCTTCTTCGATGTCATACGTATCGACCAGAAGCGTGGTGTTCGGGCTCATGGCGGCGACCTGCGAGGCGAAGGCGTCGCGCTCGGAATCGTGAACGAGGGTGAAGCAGTGGGCCGAGGTGCCGATGGCCTTCAAGCCGTAAAGCTGGGCGGCGAGCAGGTTCGAGGTGCCTTGGAATCCGCCGACCACGGCTGCGCGCGCGGCGGCAACGGCGGCCCATTCGTTGGTGCGGCGTCCGCCCATGTCCATGCAGGGCCGATGGCCCGCGGCGCTGACCATGCGCGAGGCGGCGGAAGCGACGGCGGAATCATAGTTCAGAATCGAAAGCAGCAGCGTTTCGAGCAGCGTGCACTCGCCGAACGTGCCTTCGACCTCCAAAATGGGGGAGTCCGGGAAGAACATTTCGCCCTCTCGATAGCCCTTGATCGAACCGGTGAATTTGAAGTCTTTGAGCCACTTGATGGTTTCGGTGCTTACGATCTTGCGGTCGGAAAGGAATTTGAGGTCGTCGTCGTTCAGATGGAAATGTTCGAGCGCGTCGAGGATGCGGCCGCTCCCCGCGACCACGCCGTAACGGCGGCCGAGCGGCAGATGACGCGTGAACACTTCGAAAACGCACTTGCGGTTCGCGGTTCCGTCCTTGAGCGCCGCGTCCAGCATGGTGTATTCGTACATATCGGTCATCAAAGCCGGTGAATAATCCAGCATCACATGCCTCCCTGAGGTGTGTATCGCCCCGCCCTTAATCCGTCGGTATTTCCGACATGGCCGCAAGACAGGTGTTGCCTAAGTGACTATGGGGCCGTAGGGCTTTCATTACCGGTTGCCCGGCCAAGTTGCTTTTCATCTTGAGTCTAACCCGACACGGCGATTAATAGTAATAATGACTATAAGTAGACATTTCAGTGCGTCTTGTTCTGTGTTGCCTCTTGCTGGGTGCTGGGAATCATGCATGCATTCCATTGCATTCGTGATGGTAAAGTGCGGATTTCCACTTTCTGCCTCTGACTCTATCGGAAGTCTTGGTTTCCATTGCGTTAGGGGCAAGACTATCGATTTGTGCTTCTGAACCTTGTGGAAAGTTACATTCCTGCTTTGTGCCTCTAACCTAATCGGAACTCTCTGTGCCTGTTGTGTTAGGGGCAGGATGCAAAGTTTGTGCCTCTAAAAGTGTGAAAGTCATTGGTTGGGCGGCGTATGCAAGCTGGCCGAGCCTTGCCGAAGTCGGAATGTTTTCGGGTTTCGTATTTTCTCGCGTTGCTCATAAACTGATTTGCATGAAATATTTTGTCGGAATCTATCGCCTCATCGTTGCGTTTCTGTGTCTGGCATTCACGAGCGTGGCCTGGACCACGCCGAATTACTGGGTTTTCTTCACCTACCAAACCAACTTCACGCTGGGTCTGGTGATGCTGTGGGCCGGCATCGCCTGCCTTATCGACGGCAAGCAGCCGCCAGCCTGGCTCAAGGGCGTGCTCACTCTTTACATCGTGGTCACCGGCGTGGTGGCCGCCACGCTGATGCCGGCTGATGACCCGGCTACGGTCAAGTATGTGTTCGGTATCGTCACCAATGTGATTCTGCACAGGGTTGTGCCGATTATGGCGGTCATCGATTTTATCCTCTTCGATGCCCATCGCCGCTTCAAGTGGCATTACGTGCTCACTTGGCTCATCTATTTCCCGATCTATCTTGCGTTCGTACTCATTCGCGCCCAGATTTGGCCGCATTCCGGCCCTGAGACCGGCGGCGACCCGTATCCTTACGGCTTCATCGATGTCAGCCAGATCGGCTGGAGCCATATGTGGGTCACCGCTTTCCTTTGCCTCGGCGGTTTCGCCATTATCGGACTCGTCATCTTCCTTATCGACCGCATTCTGCCGAGGAAGCCGCTGATCGGCACTGTGCGCAACTGAGTGGTCGCGGGCTTGGCTTGTGGAACGTGTGCGTGGCTGAACGGGGCTGCGTGTCTGCGACGGCCCGTGCGATTTAAGCCGGAAATGCGGAATCGTGGATCAAATGCGTTGTTTCCAGCGCTCCGCACACATTTATGCTGGAAAAGTCCTAAATAGAAATTTTAAATGCGATATTTCCAGCATAAAACTGTGGGGGCTGCTGGAAATGTTGCATTTAGCGTGTTTGAGGTCGTATCGCATTCCTTTATGGGGAAATTATTGCTTCCGGGAAGGTTACGGGCTGGATTTCCATTCGGTGGCACCATTGCCGAACAGGTGGCGAGTTTCGCGCTGACGTGACCGGCTGATGGTAGGTTGGCGGTATGGCTGAAATCAAAGATTTGTTGAATAGCGATACTGTGGTGCGTCCCGACGGACGTGCCGTCGACGAGCTGCGGCCCGTCAAAATCACCCGTCACTTCACCGATGCACCTGAAGGTTCCGTGCTTATCGAATGCGGCAACACCCGCGTGATGTGCACGGCGACGTTCGCGCCCGGCGTTCCGCGCTGGCGCAAGGATTCCGGGCTCGGCTGGGTCACCGCCGAATACGCGATGCTGCCGCGTGCTACAACCGAACGCACCCCGCGCGAGTCCGTGAAGGGCAAGGTCGGCGGGCGTACGCAGGAAATCAGCCGGTTGGTCGGCCGCTGCCTGCGCGGGGTCATCGACATGAAGGCGTTGGGCGAGAACCAGGTGCAGCTTGACTGCGACGTGCTGCAGGCCGATGGTGGCACCCGCACGGCTTCGGTGACCGGCGCTTACGTCGCGCTGGTCGACGCGTTGCACTGGGCCGAGAAGCACAAGCGCATCCGTTCTGCGCAAAAGGCGATCAAGGATCAGATTTCCGCGGTTTCCGTTGGCATCATCAACGGCACCCCGATGCTTGACTTGCCATATATCGAAGACAGCCAGGCCATGACCGACATGAATGTGGCCATGACCGGTTCCGGCAAGTTCATCGAGATTCAGGGCACCGCCGAGCATCGCCCCTTCACCCGCGACGAGCTCAACGTGCTGCTCGAGCTGGCCGAAAAGGGCAACAAGGAACTCCAACGCGCGCAGAACGAGGCGCTCGCCAAGGGCTGATCGGATACTCGCGTATTTGCGGGGTGTAGAGGGCCTGGTCAATTTGTTGGGATGCGATGCTTGTTCGAGCAAGCGTCGCATTTCCTGTTGCGGAGAGTAGTGATCTCGCTTTTAAGCCGGATTTCGGGAATCGGACCAGAATGTGTGTTCAAAATCAGCTTTGAGGCGTAGCCAAAGGTAAGTGACCGGGGGCTCTCTATACCCTACGTTGGTTTCGAATGGCCTTCTGGTATTGCGGTAGCGTTTGGAAGGCTTTACACAGTACGAGGGCATACTGCGTAAAGCAGAAAAATTGCCCCAGCGCCTGGGAAGGCTTTACGGACAAATGACTTGCCTCTATCCTGGATTTTGGCTTACGAATCGTTTCGTTTTATGATCTTGCTTTTTTGGAAGCGACGAGGGCGATGACGATATTGTCATGTTTTTCTTGTTGCAAGCGAGCTGGATGCATATCGACGGATATTATGGAGGCAAACGGTCTGTAGAAAAGGAAACGCCATGAAAATCGTCGTCGCCACGCACAACGAGGGCAAGCTGCCCGAAATCCGCACCATCATCGAGGCCGAGCTGGGCAAGGCCGCGCAGCACGTTGAGTTGGTTTCGGCCGGATCGATGAACCTGCCCGACCCCGTCGAAACGGGCGTGACCTTTGAGGAGAACGCGCTGATCAAGGCACGGGACGTCGCCAAGCGAACCGGTTTGCCGGCGCTCGCCGACGACAGCGGGCTGATTGTCGATGTGCTCGGCGCGGCTCCCGGCATCCTTTCGGCGCGTTGGGCCGGTGCCCACGGCCATGACAAGGCCAACAACGCCTTGCTGCTTGCGCAGCTTGAGGATATTCCCGACGGTAAGCGGGGTGCGCGGTTCAATTGCGCGGCTGCGCTGGTGGTGCCGAAGCATTGCGGTGAGGAGCGTCCGAACGGGACGACGCCGAAGGCCGAAGAAACCGTGGAACTTGGTGAGATGCGCGGCACAGTGATTCGCGAGCCGCGTGGCGAAAACGGTTTCGGCTACGATTCCATCTTCGTGCCGAACGACCAACCCGGACGTTTGAACGATGACGGCGAGAAGCTGACCAGCGCTGAGATGAGTGCTGAGGAAAAGAACGCGATTTCCCACCGTCACAAGGCATTTGTGGCGCTCGCTCCCGCAATCAAAGAGCTCATCGGCTGCTGAAAGTCAGTATGTAGAAACGTTGACAGTGCAACGGTGCGCTGCCGAATGTTATGTGGCTCCGGTCGGGATCGATTAGGAGTGGAGAACGGCCGAATCTCGCCTCTAAACATAGCGAGAAGTTGCAGCTGGAGGCGGGTTAAGGGCAGTGGGTGTGTAATCCTGCCTCTAACCTTACGGGGAATCGTCGTTGAAGTAGGATTAGAGGTGCAAACTCAGGTTTCTGCCTCTAAAGTTATTAAAACGTTTAGTTACTCTAGGGTTAGAGGCAGGGAACACACTTCAGGGGAGATTTGGCGCGGATCGCATCGGGCCGAGCGTGTCCCCTACATGTGAATGATGAAGTGGGCGATGGTCATCATGATCGTGCCGACCACGGCGGTCAGGCAGAGGATGAAGCCGGCGAGCTTGGCGTTGCCGAGCACTTTGTCGGTGAACATCGTCGAGAAGATGGCCGTCGGTGCCAGGCAGCACATGACGACGGTTTCGCGGACAAGCGGGCTGAACGGCAGCATGAACCATGCCAACAGCGCGGCGATGATGCCGCAAGGAATACGCCAGGCCATGACTTCGCCCACGAACTTGAGATCGCGCTTGGAACCGGGCAGATCGGTGAGCATGCCGACCATCACCATCGAGCAGAAGGCATTGGCGTCGGAGAAGGGATGCGAGACCTGCGCGATCCACGTCGGGAAGTGGAAATTGCAAAGCATCAATACCAGCATCAGGATGTAGGTGTCGAACGCCGGGGAGGTGACGAAGCCTTTGACGATGTTGCGGATCAGCGCACGCCGTTGCAATCTGCGGGCGTCGTGGTCGGTCGCCTTGATGCGGGGCAGTGTGGGTGCGTCGCCGGCGTGCTGTTCGGCCAGCGTCTTGCCGGGCACAATATGCAAGAGGTTTTGCGTCATGACGTTCGTGCCGGCGGCGACCATGATGTCGTTGCCGATATCGAACATTGCTGCGGGAATCAGCGCTGCAGGGCCGAGAAATGCCTGAACCATGGGGAAGCAGAAGCAGCCGATATTGAATCCGCCGCCGTTGAGCATCAAAAATGCGCGGTCGGACACAGGGCGATGGCGCGTAGCGACGAAAATCAGCAACGGTGGAATCAGCGCTGCAAAGAGCGAGAAGACGGAAAGCAGCAGAAGGTTCAATTGGTGCGGGTTTGTCGCAAAGGAGTAGATGATGGCACCTGGCAAAACGATATCGAATTCGAGCACCTGCACCACGCGATAGTCCTTCGGGCCCAGAATGCCGGACCTCTTGAACAGGTACCCCATCAGAATAATCAGCAATAGCGTCGCAGGTTGAATGAGTGCTGACATGAATCCGTCTTCTCTTTTCCTTAGGTGTGGCGATATTGTCGAATATTGTTCTACCGTCAAATATCATAGACTTCGGCGTTGTTTTCCGGTGGCAAAATGCCGATAGTTGTTTTCAATACCGGCATGTGGAATGTGCTATGTTGCAGGGTTGTGTTTCAGCGGTTTGGTTGGGCATCCAGATTCAAGAGGCGTGATAGATCTGTCGTTTCTGTCATATCTGCCAAGATTATGGGAATCGCGCGATTGCTGGATGCTGTTGCCTTGGTGGATTGCAGAATAGTGCAGTCCTTCACAGTTGCGGGAAACCGTATTATATGAAAAGAGTGAAATGGAGTGATTGATCTGATGAAGAATTCGTCGAGTTCAAATCCGAAGGTTCCAGGCGTGATTAGGCGGTGCGGTGTCGATGATGCGGCTATGCTTCATCGACTGAGCGTCGAGACGTATGTCGATACATTTGACGGAACTAGCTCGGATGAGGATATGCGCAAATACCTTGCCGAAACTTATGCCGAACCGGTTTTGCGCCAAGAGCTGGCGAATCCTGATTCGCTGTTTTTCGTTATTTCGATGCCGTCCGGTGCGCAAACCGTGCAAACTTCGCGAACGCAAGGTGGTCAGAACACCGATAACAGCGCTGATTTTTCTGATGCTGTACGTGCAGGCAAGCCCGAAAGCCCGGTGACAGGTTCTGCTGATCCTGCACGTAACGGTAAACGCGAAAATGTTGTCATGGGCTCTTCGGATTCGGCAGGTATCGGCAGGCCTGAAAACCGCGTTTCGGAGTTGACGCGATCTGTAGCTTCTCTGGATTCCGGCCGGTTAGCTGATCCAGCCGCATGTAACGTAATACTTTCGGGCTATATGAAACTGAACTTCGGCGAGGCGCAGATAGAGGACATGGGCCCTGACACGATGGAAGTCCAGCGGCTGTATATCCAAAAGGCGTTCAAGGGCTGCGGGCTTGGCACCCAGCTGATGAACAAGGCGCTGGGCATGGCCCGCGAACGTGGGCTCAAAAAAGTCTGGCTCGGTGTCTGGGAACATAACGAGCCGGCCAAACGTTTCTACGCTGGCAAGGGTTTCGTCCGCGTCGGCCAGCACGACTTCTGGCAGGGCGATGACAAGCAGACCGATTACCTGATGGCCCGCGAGGTGTGATGGCATTCCATGGCGGCACCGTGGTAGTCGAAGATGCGAGCAAAATCAGGCTTTTGTTTCCATTTCCTTGATTTTCATCGCATGTTCATTCGAACATGTGAGAATAATCAGCATTTCTGGGTCCTTTCCTTGATTTTCCTCGCAAGTTGTTCCTGTGTTTTCACACAGGGATTGTGCGGGACGTCTGATAGATTAAATGGCGTTACGCGCGCATGGCGGAATTGGTAGACGCGCAGGATTTAGGTTCCTGTGACTTGTTCGTGAGGGTTCGAGTCCCTTTGCGCGCACTTTGGCAGGGTGGGGGATAGCGCAAAACTGTTGGGAATGCTGGAATTCTCGAAGATCTTGAACATTTCGAATATCCTTGATTGCCTAAAATTACATGTTTTGTTTCAGTCCGTACTCAAAATGGACTCAGATGATTTATCGCCAAATCTCGTTTTCTCATGTTGCGACACCGTGCATGTGACTTTGATTACATTCTTTACTAGACACGACTTACACTGTTCCTTGATGTCATTGACATTGGATGGTCAATGACATCGGAGAAAGGGGATCTTATGGCCAATAAATTACTGGTTACGTATTTTTCCATCACTGGGAACACGCGCACTGTGGCGCAAAAACTGGCGAAGGCTGCCGGTGCTGATATCAACGAGATTCAACCGTCGATACCTTATATCGGTTTTGACCTCAATGCCGAGGACGAGAAAAGCCGGGTGAATGTGGAACATGCCGTCGACGCCCGTCCGCAGATGGCCAAAGTCATCAATGTCGGCGATTATGACGCGGTATTCGTGGGCTATCCGATTTGGTTTGGTGTCGCGCCTCAGATCGTGCGCACCTTCCTGGAAAGCCAGGATTTTTCAGGCAAGACCATCGTGCCGTTCGCGACTTCCGGCGGAAGTCTGGAAGGTGCGAACGGACAGCACCTGCACGGTTGCGCGCCCAAGGCCACATGGAAGACGGGTCGTCGTTTCATGGCCGATGACAGCGAAGAAACGCTGGCGCGCTGGGTTAAGGAACTTAGCCTATAAAAGTTCAATGCAAAACGCGGACCGTTGTCACAAGATGACGATCCGCGTTTTGCATGAATTATAAGGGTTTAGTCAAAACTATTTTGTTATCATTCGCTGATTGCCTTGTTCATCGGCTAGTTGGTGGATGGTTTCGATGATTTGGAACGCGAAAGTCTTGTCGGCAGATGGCAGCATTTACTGGCAAGACCTTCGCGTTTTGCTGAGGTCCCGAACCTACTTGGTTTCCGGCGGAACGGTGGTGCCGGCCAGCGCTTTTTCGCCCGGACGGGCCAGCGGGCCGACCAATTCGTGGGCGATGTAAGGTTCCTCCAGATAATCGACCTCATCGTCGCTCAGCTTGACGTCCATCGCGGCGACCGCCTGATCGACGCGATTGGGCGAGCTGCAGCCGACAATCGGTGCGGACGGACCGTGGGTCCAATGCCAGGCCAGGGCGATCTGCGACATGCTCACGCCGCGTTTTTCGGCCAGTTCGGCCACGCGATCGACGATGGGCTGATCGATGGTGCGGCCGCGGTCGTACTTGCTGTGCTCGACCTTGTCGGTCCTGCCGCGAAGCGTTTCCGAATCCCAGGTCTTGCGCGCCAGGTGCCCGGAAGCCAGCGGGCTATACGGCGTCGGAACGGCGTTGTACTGGCGGGCCACCGGGATGAGCTCGCGTTCGTCCTCGCGGTAGATGAGATTGTAGTGGCATTGCAGCGTCGAAAGTTTCGTCCAGCCGTTTTCCTCGGCGATGACCTCAAGGTTGTGGTACTGGTAACCGAACATTTCGCTGGCGCCGATGGCACGGACTTTGCCGGCGCGCACCAGCTCGTCGAGTGCCTGCATGGTCTCCTCCATAGGCGTGGTGTAGTCGAAGCGATGCAGAATATAGAGGTCGAGGTAGTCGGTCTGCAGGCGCTTGAGACTACCTTCGACCTCGTGCTTGATGGCCTTGGCCGAGGAATGGCCCTCGTTGAAATAAACCTTGCTGGCGAGCACGACCTGATCGCGGGGAACGCCGAGGTTCTTCAATGCCTGGCCGATGTATTCCTCGCTAGTGCCGCGCGCATAGCAATTGGCGGTGTCGATGGCGTTGACGCCGAGCTCAAGCGCTCGTGCGATGACGGCCTGCGTGCCTTCCTGGTCGATGGTCCAGACGTGTTGTTCCGGGTCCGGCTTGCCGAAGGACATGCCGCCGATGAACATCGGCGATATTTCGACACCTGAATCTCCCAAAGTGATGCGTTCCATGATTGGCTTCTTTCTGCTGTATGATTAGCGACGATGTTGTGATTGATTTTTGGATTATGAATATTGAATTATGAAATTACAGGAAATAGCGAACAGGTGCGGCTAGGTTGTATCCGTCGGCGGCTCTGTCGGTTGACGGACGATTGCCAGTCGGGGATTCATTGCTGAAAAATCACTGAAATCGTTGCGTTTGACTGACGGCGAATTGGTCGAATGAATGGTTGCCGGAATTGATCGGTGACAGAATCATTGGGAGTTTTGTTCGGAATTTCCGATTGACTGGTTGGCTGTCAATCGATGTTTGTTTTGAGACGAGATTTCAGTGGGGCATCGCTTTTCCCTCGTCGATTTCGCGCTCGATGCAGCGCCGGTCAGTTTGGCCGCCGTTTCTGTTTCGCTGTCTTGATTGTCGTGCCAATGGCTGAGTTGCTTGACTTTCTGCTCGGCTTGTGCCCCAAGGCTTGTGGCTTCGGCGTCGTCACCGTGCGAAACGGCTTGCCAATACTTGATTTTGAGATTGACGTATTCCTCGCGTGCCATCAGGAACCGCCGTTCCTCGTTGAGCCGGCGTTTCTGGTCACGCAGCAAGTCGATTTCCGTTGGCGCGCCTTCGCGTCCGCGCTTGCGATTGGCCATGTACTCCTTCATTTTGGCCAATGGCATGCCGGTGGCGGAAAGACACGAAATGATAAGCAACGCCTGCAAATCATAATCGGTATAAGCGCGATGGCCACTTTCCGGGTCGCGGGCGATCGGCGCGATGATGCCGACGTCCTCGTAATAACGCAGCGTGCTTTCCGGCAGTCCGCAATACAGCGATGCCTCGCCGATCGAATGCCAAGTCTGAATGCTCATGCCTTCACTCTATTGACTTAAAGCACTTGAAGTCAAAACAGAAGATTGGGCAACATCATTTGTTGAGAATAGCGCGAGTCCGTCTCCTGCGGAATTCCGTTATTCTGTTGGTAGTATCAAGCGATTTGTCGGGGAAGTAGCGGGCTTGCGCCGCCGAACAGTTCCCGCAGTGCGCTGTAAACGGTACGGAATGAAGGGTTTGCGCCTTTTTTCAAGGATTTGTACAGGCTTGACCTCCCCACGTTGGCCCGATCGGCGATGGACGTCATCTTTTTCTGAGCTTTCGCGACTTCACCCAAAGCGGTCACGATGAGTGACGTGGCCTCATCTTCGTCTTCGATGCCGTCCGCCTCGGCGATGACTTCTCTCAGATAGTTTTCCGCATCTTCTTTCGTGTTCAAGTAATCGGATACGTTGAATTCGCTAAAGGTTTCATTTGTAGTTGCCGGCTTTTTCATTGCTGTTTCCATTCTTTCCACATTGTCTTTGCCTTGTCGATGTCTTTGGTTTGAGAGCTTTTATCTCCGCCTACTAGAAGCAAAATGAGCTGCTCGCCGTTGCGGGCAAAATAAACCCGATACCCTGGTCCGGTATTGAATCGTTGTTCATAGATGCCGTCTTTGATTGATTTGCAATCTCCAATCAATTGATTTGAAAGGCCGAGCCTTGTCAACCAGGCCAGTATTTTTCTTTGTGCAGGTTTATCGCGCAGATGGACTAACCAATCGTCGAAAGTAACTGATTTAAGTATTTTCATACTTTATTGTATCTTATGGGATACAATTTGTCAAAAAGTTACCGTGCTTATTGGCGCATGAGCATAAGCCGTAATGACAGGTGATTTTGTAATAGTCGGGAGCGGGAATTAGTGTAGCAAGCTATGGATATGGACGAGGCTAAGTTCGCCGCAACCGGAGCGAATAATTTGGGGCCGCTGATCAAGGTGGCGAATACCTTGATCGAGAAGGAACTCAACAACCGCGTCGCCTCGATGTTTGAGGGATACAGCCTCACCGGGCCGCAGATCACGTTGATGGTCTATCTGCACGACGCGCATGGTCACGCCGTCACCCAGCGCGAAATCGCGGATCGGTTCGTGCTGAGCCACCCAACGATTCGCGGCATTGTCAAGCGCCTGGAAAGTGCGGGGCTTATCGAAACCTCGCAGCTGGAAAGCGACCGGCGGCAGATCCTGCTTGAACTCACCGCCGAGGGGAAGCGGTTGATGGACGTGCATATCGACGATATTCACGCGGTAATGACACAAATCAACGGGAAAATTACCGATGGTTTGGGGAGTGCAGAGCAAGGGAAATTGGTTGCTGCGCTCAAACGTATCGTCGAGAACTTTTCGGATGGGTCGGCGCAATGAACTTGGTGCGTGAGGATGATTCTGCCGCAACGAATTCATATATGGAATTTATTGAAGTTACCGAGCTGCGGATAGTAATGGTTCAGTCTTTATAAACGAAGAGTAAATAAGTTTTTTTATTCAAACTGTAGCTTGCTATAAATAAGGAAGGTTATCAATGGTCAGTCAGGAATCGACAGAAAAGAACAGTGGGCAGCAACAGGCTGCAACCTCACAGAATGAATCTGAGCAGGAAAGTGGAGGCTTCACGTCTTCGATCACTTCTCGCCAACGTGCGCTGATGATGGCGGTGTTGCTGTTGGGTTCGTTCACGGCGCTGATGGCGGAGACATTCTTGAACAACGCGCTGCCCACGATCATGGGTGCGTTCTCGGTAAGCCAGGCTACGGCGCAATGGCTGACGACCGCCTATCTGCTGGTAGTCGGGCTGATGATTCCGATGTCCGCATGGGTGTTCGAGTCCTTCAATCTGCGTACCACGTTCGTGACCTTGATGGCCGTCTTCTTCGTCGGCTCGATCGTCTGCATTTTCGCGCCGAACTTCTGGGTGCTGCTCGCGGGCCGTATCATTGAGGCGATCGCTGCCGGCGGGCTCATGCCGTTCATCCAGAACGTCATCCTGATGATGTTCCCGCCAGAAAAGCGCGGCATGGCCATGGGCATCACCGGCCTGGTCATCGGTTTCGGACCGGCGGTCGGACCCACCATCTCGGGCCTGATCCTCAAAGTCTCCAGCTGGAAGATGCTCTTCATCATCCTTGCCGTCGCCAGTGCCATCACCGCGATTCTTGCCGTCCCGCTGGTGCGCAACCTCACCTCGCCGCACCACAGCACGACCGACGTTATCTCCTTCGCCGAATCCATTTTCGGCTTTGGACTCATTCTTTATGCGCTTTCCGAAGTCGGCAACACCGGGCGGATCACGCTGATGCTTGCGGTGCTGTTCATCATCGGTGTGGTCATTATGGCGCTTTTCTGCGTGCGCCAGCTGAAGCTCACTAAGCCGCTGCTCGACATCCACGTCTTCGGCAACGCCCGCTTCAACCTCTGCACCCTCTTGAGCACCATCAGCAACATCGCCATGGTCGGCATCGAGCTCGTCCTGCCGCTCTATCTGCAGACCACGCGTGGCGAATCGGCGCTGACCAGCGGCCTGGTGATGATGCCGGGAGCCTTGGTCATGGTGATCTGCAACCCGATTTCCGGCACACTTTACGACAAGCTCGGCATCAAGAAACTTTCGCTGTTCGGCTTCCTGATGCTCCTGATCGGCTCGGTGCCCATGCTCTGGTTCAGCGCCAAAACCAGCCTGTTCGTGATCGGCTTGTGCTACGCGCTGCGCATGGTCGGCATCTCCTTCACGATGATGACCACGTTCACCGCCGGCATCAACCTGAGCTCCGCCCGCCTCACCGCGCACGCCAACGCCGCTTCCTCCACCGTTCGTCAGGTCGGCGGTTCGCTGGGCACAGCGCTTGCGATGCTCGTCATCTCGCTGGCCGCGACTTCGCAGGCCTCCGCCGGCAAGGCCGCAGCCCAGGCCATCGGCTATAACTGGGGCTTCATCCTCATGGTCATCTTCGCCGTCATCGGCATGGTCGCCTCGTTCTTCCTCCCGAACGCTACGACCGAGCGCGAGGCCATCGCCGCCGAGAGCAAGTAAGCGCCGACTTGTGCTTTGCTGAGGTGAAAAGCACTATTTCGTGCCGATTTTGGTGCTTTTCGCCCTGGTTTGTGGTTTCGCTGCGACGAAAAGCACGTTTTAAGGCTTATTTTCGTGCTTTTCGTCGCATGTTTGCGATTTCGTTACGCTAAAGAGCCTCGTTTGACCTCAAGTGCTTGAAGTTTCTAGGCTTGGTATCGATGATGGTGTCGTAACGGATAAAACGTGAAAGGAATCGATTATGGCCAAGAAACAGACAGCGGGACACAAGCAGTTGGGCGAGTTCGCGCCGCAGTTTGCGCATTTGAACGACGATGTGCTCTTCGGCGAGGTGTGGAGCCGCGAAGACGAGCTTTCCGCCCACGACCGCTCGATGATCACCATTGCCGCAATCATCGCGATGGGCGCCACCGAGCAGATGGACGCGCATTTCAATATCGGCAAGGCCAATGGCATTACCAAGGACGAGATCGCCGCCGAAATCACGCACCTCGCCTT
Source organism: Bifidobacterium sp. ESL0745 (assembly GCF_029433335.1). Classification (NCBI taxonomy): domain Bacteria; kingdom Bacillati; phylum Actinomycetota; class Actinomycetes; order Bifidobacteriales; family Bifidobacteriaceae; genus Bifidobacterium; species Bifidobacterium sp. ESL0745. The sequence goes on along the minus strand of NZ_JAQTHX010000004.1, from coordinate 23,083 downwards.
CTACGTCGGCTGGCCGAAAGCCTGGTCGGCGTTCAACCGGGCCAAGAAGGTGTGGGCCGATGACGAAACGTCCAAAAATTAAAAGAACAGAAGAATAAAAAATAGTTATCGAAAAACCATTGAATCTCAATGGACGGTATGTTTCGATACTGTATATATACAAAGAATCGGTGCCACGGCAGTCAGAGCCGTGGCACCGATTCTTTGTCGAATGAGATTTGATTATGTAAAGCTACCCAAGTCTCAGTCCGAACGTGCAACCGCAAGATGCGTCCGTATATTCGTTCCAATACGCAGATGTTGCCCAACCAGCGCTTTACAGCTTTACGAAATGCAGCAGGGTGCGCACCATGTTGCAGGTGAAGCCGTATTCGTTGTCGTACCAAGCGTTGACCTTCACCAACTCGCCTTGGCCTTCGCCCAGGTTGACCACCTCGGTCAGCGTCGGGTCGAAGATTGCGCCGTGGGTGTCGCCGATCACGTCGGAGGAGACCAGGCCGCTGTCGTCGTAGCCGAAGGAATCGTTGTTACGAGTGATCTCGCGGAACATCTCGTTGATTTCCTCTGCCGTCGGCGCCTTTTCAAGCACCAGCGACAGCTCGGTCAGCGAACCGGAACGAACCGGAACGCGACGGGCCTGGCCCTTGAGCTTCCCGTCTAGTTCCGGGACGACCAGGCCAATGGCCTTGGCAGCGCCAGTGGAATGGGGAATGACGTTTTCGGCGGCGGCGCGGTTGCTGCGCGCGTTCTTGCCCTTCGGGCCATCGGTCAGGCTTTGCGTGGCGGTGTAGGCGTGGATCGTGGTCATCGAGCCGGCGCGGATGCCGTAGTGGTCGTTCATCGGCTTGGCCAGAAGCGCCACGGATTGCGTGGTGCAGGAGCCGGGGGAGATGATCTTGTCGTCGGCCGTGAGCACATCCTGATTGACGCCATAGACCACAGTCGGCATATCGCCGGCCGGAGCGGAGACGAGCACCTTATTGACGTCCGCCCTCAGATGCGCGGACGACTTCTCGGTGCTGGTGTAGAAACCGGTGGATTCCACAACAACCTCAACCCCGTCGTTCGCTACCCACGGGATATTCGCGGCGTCGCGCTCGGCGTAGACGGTGTAGTGCTTGCCGTCCACGATGATGCCGGTTTCGTCACTGGAGACTTCGGCGGGGAAACAGCCTTGTACGGTGTCGTGCTGCAGCAGATAGGCGAGCATGGCCGGATTGGTCAGGTCGTTGATGGCGACCACCTCGACCTCGTCGCTTTTCATTTCAAAAAGCCTGCGGAACGTGAGCCGCCCGATACGTCCGAATCCGTTGATGCCGATTTTGACTGTCATAATGGCTCTTGCCTTTCTTTATGATCAACTTATTTCACGCTACAAGATACGACCTTGTCACTTGTTTGCATAGTATCTGAAATCGATATGGATATCATTAAATATGATATATACCGTGAACTCAATATGTACAAAATACTTGTATTTATTCGATATTTATCCTTGATTTGCTGATAGCATATCAATACAGCAGATATGTTAGTCGATTATCGTCTGTAACCTGTTAAAGGTCAATTCCATAGCGGCAACGGTGCTATGGCCATCGCAATGACGGAGGGGAGCGCGATGAATCTCAACGATCTGGAGATTTTCGAAGCGATTATCGAAACCGGTTCGCTCAACAAAGCTGCAAAGGCGCTCGGATATGCGCAATCGAATATCAGCGCCAGGCTCAAATCGTTGGAACACGAGTTTCACACAACGCTGGTGGAACGCAGCGCGAAAGGTGTGGAGCCCACAAAGATAGGCAAGCGGCTGTATCGCGCATCGCTGCGCATCACCGCCGAGCTTGACGATGTGCGGCGCGAGGCTGCGGGGGCTCCCGGCGATCTGCTGATCACCGAGGCGCTGATGCACTATATGATGACCAACGTCCCGTCGTTCCATCCGGAAAGCTACGGGACCATCGTCGTGAGGCGGCAAAGCAACATCGTACCCGAAGCCAGACGGCACCAGTACAAGTCCGTGGTGGCGTTCGTTGATCTGAACGAACTGGACAATTACCGATTGGTGAGCACCGAAGTGCTGGAAACCGCTTATCTTGTGGCGGAATCGATGGTCAAGGACCTTCCTCTGAATCGAGTGCCGCAGGCCGGGGCCAGGTACGATACCTCAGGCCCCGAGTTCTTCGGCAATTCCGCCGTCGACGCGGCGGCGCAGGGGTACGGCACTGCGAACAACAATGTTGTCCTGAAAGGCGCAGGGGCCGGCGAGAAAATGCAGCCGATGTTTACCCCGATACCTCTTGATGTGCCGCTTCTGATCAACCATGACAAGGAATGCGCCTTCCGCAGGCGTTCCTTGCACGATCACATAGCGACCAGGAATTCGCGTCGGCTGATGGAAGTCGATTCATTGGAGACCATCGTCACCATGGTCGAGCAGGGCAAGGGCATCGCGTTGCTGCCGTCCTATCTGGCCAAGCAGCGCAAGTTGTGCAAAATCAGCACGGAACCCATCCGGTTGCAATATCGCGTCTACAGCGAAGTGGAATAGTTGGAACCGGAACGGTAGAGCGGGGCATTGCCACGTTTTGAAACTGAAAAATGGGAGCCGCTTGACAGAATCGAACTGTCGACCTTCTCATTACGAGTGAGACGCTCTACCAACTGAGCTAAAGCGGCAATGCCCGGGTGGTATGCACCATCCGCGCACAAAACAATAATACTACTGGATAATATTGATTTTGTCCACGGCGGCGGCGTCCGGCCGTGTCTTGGAGGATTACGTGGCAATGACAACGGTACGCGCGACAATAGAAAGTCAGAAGCAGACTCAAAATCGCGCGAGTAGGGGATGGGCAACTTGGAAAATGCAAGGCCGGACATATCGACGCAAGGCAACGATTTCAATGATTTTTACGCCATCATCCCCGCCGGCGGCACCGGGTCGCGGCTTTGGCCATTGAGCCGCGGGGCCAGGCCCAAGTTCCTGTACGACCTGATGGGCAGCGGGCGCACGCTGATCCAGTCCACATTTGACAGGCTCGCGCGTCTCGCTGGGCCGGATCGCATCGTGGTGAGCACCGGGTGGCGGCATGTCGCCGCGGTCGAGGCGCAGCTGCCGGAACTCAAGGAATCCAACATTTTTGCGGAACCGGTGCCGAGGGATTCGACGGCGGCCATTGCGCTGGCCACGGCCATCCTCGCGCGGCGACACGGCGGAGATATCGTCGTCGGCTCGTTTGCCGCCGATCATGTCATTCGTGGCAAGGATTCGTTCGCCGAAGCGGTGCGTCAGGCGGTGGCGGCTGCGCGCGCCGGGTATGTGACGACCATCGGCATCGCGGCATCGCGTCCTTCCACGGCTTTCGGTTACATTCACCAAGGCCGGTCTCTGGCCGCTGAAATTCCCGGTGCTCCCAACGCGCGTCTTGTGGAGCGCTTTGTGGAAAAGCCGGATTCAGCCACGGCCCAGGCCTATCTTTCCACCGGCGAATATCGTTGGAACGCCGGCATGTTCGTGATGCGCGCCGACGTGTTGCTCGGCCATTTGCGCGAATACAAGCCGCAGATGTACGATGCCATCTTGCATATCGCCGACGCTTACATGGCAGTGGATGGCAGCGATGGCGGCAATGCTTCCGGGAATGCGGAAATCGCTGCTGCGAAATACGCGGCGCAAGAGGTTGCAGGCGGCGCTCGTGGCGGGCAAAAGGCCGGTAACGATAATGTCAGGAATGATGACAATATCGAAGATTTTGGCAAGTCCGACAAACCTGGCAAGTCCGGCAAGTCCGGTGAATCTGGCAATTCTGACAATTCCGGTAAGTCCGATAATTCCGGCAAGTCCGGCGAATTTGGCAAATCGCGGAATGATGGCAATCGCCGCGGCGAAACCGCAGATGGCCGGAATGGTGATGGCGCTGACGATGGAATTGACGGCGTTTGTGCGCTCGAAGACGCTGCTGATGCCGGTAGCAGAACCGATGATGACAACGATACAGTGGATGAGGCGATGGCGACCTACTGGCCGGGCATCGAAAAAATCGCCTTCGATTACGCGGTGGCCGAGCCGTTGAGCGTGGCCGGCGGCGTGGCAGTGGTTCCCGGTGATTTCGGCTGGGACGACATCGGTGATTTCAATTCCGTCGCGGCGCTTTTGCCCAGCACCGGCACCCGCAACATCAAGATTCTGGGCGATAGCGACAAGGTCGTAAGCCTCGACAGCGCCGGCGACGTCGTAATGCCGCTCACTGACCGCACCATCGCCCTGCTCGGCGTCAACGACATGGTCATCGCCGACACCCCCGACGCCCTGATGATCGCCCCGCGCGCCCGCAGCCAGGAGGTCAAGGACATGGTCGCCTACCTCGATCGCGAAGGCCGCGATGACATCCTCTAGTATCTCCGCTTCTCGGCCGGCATCTGCCAAGGGCCGGCGTCCGCGGATTTTTGCGATTGAATTGCTGCGTCTGCTTGCCATCGTCGGCATCGCGACGTTTCACACGTTCCTGTTGACCTTCGAACAGATCGCCGTCAACGGGCCACATGCGGTTTTGGCTGCCGCGCAGGCCGGTGCGACGCCGTCGTTTTTCGCTATCATCTCCTCGGCGCCCTTGGCGGTTTGGCTGATTTCGATGCTGATGTTCCTCGGGGCCTGGGGCAACCACATCTTTTTCATGATTTCGGCGTTTTTCCTCGTGCCGCGTTTGGCGCAGCGCTCGCGTCACAAAGGATTCCCACGCGAGGAATGGAAACCTACTGCGCTTCGCATCGCTAAAGTCCTTGCGGCCGTTGTGTTTTATGTCGTGGTGCTGATGGTGGTCAACCGCTGGATCGTGCCCATTCAGGCGGTCGGCGGCTTGCGTGATGTGATTTTAAGTCTTGAATTCGTCTGGCTGTATGTGCTGTTTGTATTACTTGCGCCGTTCATCGGCTGGTGCATCGAGCGCTGCCGCAAGAAGTGGTGCGTGGCGTTGTGGGTGCTTGCGCTCGCCGTGATTTATGGTCTCAACGTCTACGTGGCGATCAGCGGGCGCAACTTCTTCGATTCGCTGAGCATTCTGGACTGGCGCAAGCAGATGAGCGCCCTCACCTATTTTGCCTCCTACATTTGCGCGGGCGCATTGGGTTGCGCGTGGCAACGCTGGTACGGGCACAAGCCCACGGTTGCAGGGAATTCCGAAGATGCCGATAACGGGAATGCCGCCTTCGATTCGTCTGAAAGTAACACATATCCCGACGTGGGACGGACGGCCGCATATCCGAACAAGGTTGCTCGTGTCGACGGACGGAGGAGGGCTGATTCCGCCGGAACGCATGCGCCGATGTGGCTGACCCGTCGTTTTTGGGCGACGGCTTTGATCGCTCTGATCCTTGTGGCTGGCTGCATTGTCGCTTTTGCCGCGTTCGGCGGCCATTTCGGCCTGCTGATGGTGCTTTCGTTCAAATCGACTTCCGCCTTTTCGTTCCTGTTCGCCGTGTGCTCGTTGATGTGTGCCGCGTGCCCCAGTGCGCGAGCTCAAAAGCGTAGTTTGCTTGGTACGGAGTGGGGTTTAGAGCATTTGCCGACTGGTGACACAAAATCTGATGATACAGAGTATGGTGCGAGAATTTTGCCGGGTAACGCTACAAAATCGGTCGAAGCTTTGCAAGGCCGTGGTGGCAGTACAGAGAGGCCATTGCCGGGCATAGTCACGGAATCTGACGGAACCTTGCAAGGTCTTGGCAATAGTACAAAGAAGCCATTGTGGTCAAGCGTGAAAGCCTTCTGCCGTCGCGCTGTAGAGGCGCTCGCCTCTGGAATTCTGGGCTTCTACATCGTGCAGGCACTCACATATTATTCTTGGATTGCTCTACAGAATCGTTTTGCCGACCCCGTCGCCGCTCACGTCGCCAGCGCTTTTGCGGTCGGTGGCATGTCCGCTTCCTCTGGGTGGCTCGTCGAATGGTTCGTCGTAGAAGTCGTTTTTTCATTGGTATTCGTACTTGTGGTCTGCCTCATCGATCGTTTCATCCGTCAACCTTTGCTGCGTCTGATTAAGTTAGCGTAACCAATATAAAAATTGTCGTGATTGTGGAGATCTGTTAAGTCAAGTTTGTAATTGTGCATAGAGATGTGGGCAGTTTCATCTGATTTTCGTTTTGCGTATAATAATGTGCATATCTTGACTGATAGATGCCAGCATTGTTGATAATTTTGTTGACAATTTAACCCCTAATTCCTTGACACGCCTCAAATGTGGATAACCCCCATCATCCGACCACAGTGCCCTGTTTTGCCTCGGAAATTGGCCATTTTCATGTTCAATGGAGACATGAACGGAATCAACGAAGAACTGTCGGTGGATCCCAGAATCCATCGACGGCATCCTGACATAACAGATGCTGATGTGAGAGCAGCATGGCGGTCGCGGATACGTTTGCAACTGAGGCCGAATGGTTCTGGCCGTTGGTCTGCGATTGGTATTGACGGTCATGGTAGGTCACTTGAAATGGTGGCGACTTACAGTTTCGATAACGGATGGCTTGTGTTTCATGCACTTACACCCCCTACAAAGAGTGTGCGAAAGGAGCTTGGATTGCTATGATGGGAATCATGATGGACGATGAAGAAGAATTGTATCGTAAGTTTGGTCTTACCTCTGAGCAAGTCGAGCAATGGGTTGAAGATGCCGAAAATGATAATTGGGGAGACCCCAGTTTGTGGGGGCCGGTCATCAAAGTTCGTGAGCCTACGCCTGAAGAGCGGGAGGCGATAGATCGCTCGGTTGTATTGCGCGATCGCATCGATGCGTTGAAAGCGGCCACCGGAATGAGTGAACTCGAAGCCGAGATAAAAATGGAGGCCATCGTCAAGGCCGAAGAAGTGGCTGCCGAAAAATCTAAAATTGAGGCGAAAGGATCCGCCGTCGTGCGCTGATTGAGCTGGGCTTACTGAAAGGAGGCCGGTATGGAAATGGACGATGAAGAACGTGCGGCAATGGAAGACAAGGAACTCTGTGAGAGTCTTGGCATTACGCAGGAAACGCTTGATCGATGGACCTACGAGGCCGAGGAAGGCATTGATGATGGTGAGTGGGGACCATGGATCAAGATTCGTGATTTGACTCCAGAAGAGGAGAAAGCGTTGGATCGTGCCATTGTATTGCGCGACCGTATCGATGCACTCAAGGAAGCCACGGGAATGAGCGAGGCCGAGGCCGAGACCAAGATGGATGCCATTGTTAAGGCGGAGGAAGCCGCTGCGGCGAAGTCTGGAGCTGAAACGAAATCTAAGGTCGGAGCCGGAGCTGAAGTGAAGTTTAGGTCTGGGACGAGTGAATCCATCGCCGCACACTGAGTGATTGGTGCTTTGTTTTGTGTCCCGTTGCTGTTGCCGTGTGTTGAACTTGCCTATTGTGAATATATGGTGTTGTAAACGTGTAATGATGTGAGTGTGCTCTTTTTTTGATTAAAAATCATAAATTTAAAAAATCGTTAAGATTCGATATTTTGATGTCCAATAACGTGCTGAGTCAAGGTTGACCGGTACGAAACTTTTTGTGCTGTTGTGTCCGCTTTTGTGAGTAAATTAGAGTTTGTAGCAAGCGGCGGGAACGGCATCTTCAGATAAAGACTGACGAAGCCACGAAACCCCGCGGCACATGATGAAAGGACCTTATTATTATGGCCATCAATCCTCCTATCGACGCCACCAATACCCCAGAGTGGGCAGCGCTGCAAAGGCATTTCAGCGAATTGAACAGCGAAGGCATCGACCTGAAGAAATGGTTCGCTGAGGAGCCCAATCGTGTTGAGGAGCTGAGCTTCGACGCCGGTGACTTGCACTTCGACCTTTCCAAGAATCTTATCCAGCCTGAAACGCTCAAGCTTTTCGCCAATCTCGCCAAGGCCGTGCACCTTGAGGACCGCCGCAAGGCCATGTACGAAGGCGTTCATATCAACAACACCGAGGATCGCGCCGTACTGCACACCGCGCTGCGTCGCCCGAAGTCCGACGAGGGCAAGCTCATCGTCGACGGCCAGGACGTGGTCAAGGACGTGCATGAAACGCTCGACAAGATCTACGCTTTCGCCGACAAGGTTCGTAGCGGCGAATGGCGCGGCGTGACCGGCAAGAAGATCAAGACCGTTGTCAACATCGGCATCGGCGGCTCCGACTTGGGCCCGGTCATGGTTTACGAGGCGCTGAAGCCCTACGCGGACGCCGGCATCTCCGCCCGTTACGTCTCCAACATCGACCCCAACGACATCACCGAGAAGACGAAGGATCTCGATCCCGAGACCACGATGTTCATCATCGTCTCCAAGACCTTCACCACCCTCGAAACCCTCACCAACGCGCGCGAGGCCCGCACCTGGCTCTTGAACGGTCTCAAAGCTTCCGGCGCCATCGACGGCTCCGATGCCAAGCGTGCCGAAGCCATCCGCAAGCACTTCGTCGCCGTCTCCACCAACCTGAAGGGCGTCGAGGAATTCGGCATCGACCCGCAGAATGCCTTCGGCTTCTGGAACTGGGTCGGCGGCCGTTATTCCGTCGATTCCGCGGTCGGCACCTCGCTGGCCGTCGTCTTCGGCCCGAAGCGTTTCGATCAGTTCCTCGCCGGCTTCCATGAGATGGACGAGTACTTCGCCAACACCCCGCTTGAGAAGAACGTCATCGTGATGATGGGCATGCTCAATGTTTGGTATCGCAACTTCTTCCATGCCGCCACCCACGCCGTGTTGCCGTACGACCAGTACCTGCACCGCTTCCCGGCCTACCTGCAACAGTTGACCATGGAGTCCAACGGCAAGTCCGTGCGTTGGGACGGCAGCCCAGTGACCACCGACACCGGCGAAGTCTTCTGGGGCGAGCCCGGCACCAACGGCCAGCACGCCTTCTACCAGCTGATCCATCAGGGCACGCAGCTCATTCCGGCTGACTTCATTGCCTTCGCGAACACCCCGAACCCTGCCAAGGACGGCGACCAGGACGTGCACGAGCTCTTCCTGGGTAACTACTTGGCGCAGACCAAGGCGCTCGCGTTTGGCAAGACCGCCGACGAGGTTCGCGCCGAGGGCACACCCGAAGCCATCGTTCCGGCCCGCGTCTTCTCCGGCAACCGCCCGACCACCTCGATCTTCGGCGACGCGCTGACCCCGTTCTCGCTTGGCGAGCTCATCGCGCTTTACGAGCACATCACCTTCACCGAGGGCACTGTCTGGGGCATCGACTCCTTCGACCAGTGGGGCGTCGAGCTCGGCAAGCAGCTTGCCCGCCAGATCACCCCGGCGATCTCGCAGGACGACAACGCCCTTGCGCAGCAGGACGCTTCCACGCAGAGCCTTATCCGCTTCTATCGTGCGCATCGCAAGTAGTCGCACATAAGGTTGCAGGTTAGCTTTCTGGCTGACTGAAGGCAACGACTAAAATGGGGATCCACCGTATGATGGATCCCCATTTTCTATCTGCCACGCAGGATGCGGCGTAACCCGGTGGAAAAGCACCAAAAATGCCTTGGAAAGGTGCTTTTCGCCTCAGTGAGGGCTTAAACCAGTGGGAAAAGCGCCTTTTTGGGTCGATTTTGCTGCTTTTCCCACTGGGTCGCTCGGCTAGCGGCTTGTCGCGGGTGCCGAACGTGGACGGTCTACTTGTTGGCGTCGTCGAGGGTGAGCTGGTCGTCGTCGGCGTCGTAGTCGAAAAGCTCGCCGTAGCGACCCCAGGTCACGGCGATTTCGAACTGTCTCTGCGCCTCTTCGTCGGTGTGCTGACTGCGCAGAAGGTCGAGGATGAGCTCGCCGCGCAGGCCTTTGTCGGGATGGTTGCGTAGCGCCCGGTCGATGGTGCGCACCAGCGGCGCGTGGTCCATGATCAGCTGTGCGAAGAGTTTCTTGGCCTCGAGCACGTCGGCATGGCACCAGCGGTCGCCCTCGCGGGTGATGGTGCAGTGGCCGTTGCTGACGGTCAACAGACCGAGCATCGTGCCGGCGTCGATGAGTGGGAAGAGGTCGTCGACTTCGAAGGAAAGGTCGGCCGCGAGATCTGCCAGATCGACGCCGCCCTCATAGTTCGAGACTACGTCGAGCAGGCCGGCCAGGCCGCCGGGGGTGGCGTTCGGCAGCAGCTCGGTACGCGCGTTGTTCTCTTTTGCCTTGGTGTCGTTCTCGTGCACTGTGAGCTTTTCATTGGCTACCGTCTGCGCCTTGCTATGGTCATCGAGCACATTGAATAGGTCTGCATCATCGCTGTTGCCATTGCCTTGTGCCGAGGCTTCGTCATGTCCGTGTTCGTCGGTCAGGCTGCCTGAACCGTTCTTGCCGTTGGCCTGTGACCCGTTGGTGCCAGCAGCGTTGTCGGAACCGTTGAGCGGGGATGATTCCTTGGCTCCCGCCGTTGTCTGCTGCGTTGACGCCGAGGTGCTCTTCCTGGCACCTGCAGCCGCCTGATTGGCACGGCTGCGCTGCGATTCCTGGCCGGTCAGAATGGCATAGAGCTTGTCGACCATCGCCTCGAATTCGGGGGTGTGCTTGTCGCGCGGACGCGGCAGGTCGATCGGAACCTGCGCGATCAGATGGCCGGGGTGCGAGCCCAGGACGACCACGCGGTCGGCCATCTGCACGGCCTCTTCGATGTTGTGCGTGACGATCAAAATGGACTTGATACCGCTTTGGTTGTTGTTCCAAAGATTCAGCACTTCCTGGCGCAGGTTTTCGGCCGTCAGGACGTCCAGCGCGCTGAACGGCTCGTCCATGAAGAGGGCATCGGGCCGCAGCACGAGCGCGCGGGCGATGCCGATGCGCTGCTTCATGCCGCCGGAAAGCTCCTTGGGATAGGCGGATTCGAAGCCGTCCAGGCCGATGGCGTCGATGGCCTCAAGCGCACGCTTGTGGCGTTCCTCGCGCGGCACCCCACGTGCCTCGAGCCCGAGCTCCACGTTGTCTTCGACGGTCAGCCACGGCATGAGCGCGAAGGTCTGGAAGACGAGCGCAACGCCTGGGTTTGGCCCGTCAAGCGCCTTGCCACGGTAGGAGACCTGACCTTTGGTCGGCTGGATGAGTCCGGCCAAGATGCGCAGGAAGGTCGACTTGCCGGCACCGCTGCGTCCGAGAATGGCGACGATCTCGCCCTCGTGCAGATTGAAGGAGATGTCGTCGAGAACGGTGGTCTCGCTGCCTTTTTCGGAAGTGAAGCTCTGGCTGATGTGGCTGGCTTCGATGACGGTGCGGGTTCCGTTCGCGTCCAGGTCACCGTAGTCCCTGCGTCTACGGGTGGATGTGGCGGTGCCGGTTTGCGTGCTGCTGGCGACGGTCTTATAGAGTTTGTTGAAGTTCATGATGGTGTCCTTTAATGAAGTGTTGATCAATTCTCACTCACACCAACCATGGGTTAGTGTGAGCAGTCATGAGCTAGCCGACCACGAAACGACGCTCGGCGAGGCGCTGCAGCGGGTTCCAGAAGAGGCGGTTGACGGCGACCACGAAGATGGCCATGACAGCCACGCCGATGATGGTCTTCATGCTCGCGGCGTGGGCGGTGGCTTCGGCGATGTAGGAACCGAGGCCCTTGGCGATCAGCGTGTGACGTCCATAGCTCACGATTTCCGAGACGATGGAGGCGTTCCATGCACCGCCGGCTGCGGTGATGCCGCCGGTGACCCACGAGCCGAAGACCGCCGGCAGGATAAGTGTCTTCCACTTCATCCATCCGGTGATGTGGAAGTTCTTGCTCATTTCGACGAGGTCGTCGGGGATGGCGGACGCGCCGGCGATGACGTTGAAGAGGATGTACCACTGCGTTCCCAGCGCCATCAGCAGAATCGAACCCCAGTTGATGTCGATGCCACAGGCGACGAAGACCATGACCACGAACGGGAAGATGAAGTTGGCCGGGAAGCTCGCCAGCACCTGCACCAGCGGCTGCACGAGGCGCGAGATCTTCGGGTTCATGCCGATGATGGCCCCGAGCGGCACCCAGATCACCGAGCAGACCACAATCAAAAGTATTACGCGCAGGAAGGTGATGCAGCCCAACCCAAAGGCCGTGCCCAGCTCGCCCAAGCCGGTGGTTTTCGTGATGGTGACGATCAGTTTCACGGCGCCTGCGATGACCGCGGCGGCAATGATAATGCCGAATACCACATCACCGGCGCGGCGACGGCTGGGCTTGGCACCCCACTTCGAGCCGGTGTGGCCGAGCGGACGGGTGATCGTGTTGAGGAATTCGCCGACGGGGCGGAAGATGCGGGCGATGAAATCGTCGATATGTGACTGGCGAATAAGCGTCAAAACGGCGCTGCGTTTGGGTTCCGTGGACTCGCTTTGCGTGATGCGGAACTTTTCGGCCCATGCCGTCAGCGGCTTCCAGACCAAAATATCGATGGCGAGCACGACGATGACCATGGTCGCAATGGCCAAGCCGATCTTGCCGGGGTTCTCCTCGGAGGCCGCGGCCTCGACGTAGCTGCCGATGCCAGGCAGGGCGTAGGTCTTGTTGTTCACGGAGATCATTTCCGATGCGGTCAGGAAGAACCAGCCGCCGCCCACGCTCATCATCATGTTCCAGAGCAGCGGAATCATGGAATTCGGCACGTCGAGCACCCAGAAGCGCTGCCAGTGCGAAAGCCGCAGGTTGCGCGCCGCCTCGTCAAGCTCCTTGGGCTCGCTTTTGAGCGAATGATAGAAGGAGAAGGTCATGTTCCATGCCTGTGAGGTGAAGATGGCGAAGATCGACGCGGCCTCCACGCCCATCATCGAACCGGGGAAAAGCGCGAGCCAGATGGTCACGGTCGCCGAAAGGAAGCCCAGGATTGGCACGGATTGCAGGATGTCGAGCAGAGGGATGAGCACCTTGCTGAGCCTGCGCGAGCGGGCTGCGGCCAGTCCGTAGATGAAGGTGAACACCAGCGAGAAGAACAGGGCGATCGCCATGCGGAAGACGGAACGCAGCGCGTAATACGGCAGGTTACGCGGATCGGTCGAGACGGTGGAGGGAATGCCTTTCGGCCCCACCGGCGCATTGATGGCGGGCAGGACCCAGGCGATCAGGCCGAAGATGGCAAGGATGCCGACGGCCACCACGCAATCCGAGACCACGCGTTTGGTGAAGCTGGCGTCTCGGCCGGCCTTGGTCGTGCCCGGTACGGCACGGCCGAAATTAAAGGGGAAGTTGGTCATGTTGATTCCTCATGATTCACATGTCGGCAGATGCCGGCACGTTGGTGTGTTCAATATGGGAATCTCGAAGGCGGAGTCATCTGCCGGTTGGAAGGAATCGTTTCACGTCGTCTTACGCTTAAAGCGTGACACGCGAAAGCGAACGTATTCTATTTCCAGAGCCGAGTCATCGTGTCGAGATGAGGTTGTGCAGGGCTGCACAAATGATGCAGATCGTTGATACTACTAGGAAGATCGTCAGCCATGATCCCCACCTCCTTCGACTCGGTGTGCATGGCACAGAAATTATTACCGACCCTAAAATAAAGTCGTTTGTGGCATTTGTCAACTTGGTTTGTTTCGGGGAGGTGTCCGCCACGGGCGCAGGCTCTATTCGTCGATCTGTCCGCTGGCATGGGTGTCGTGTTGGTTGGGTAAAATATCCGATTGTTATGCCAGGAGACGGACTGCCGCATGGGTCCGTTTCTTCTTCGGGTTCAGCTACGCGTCCGCGTCCGTTTTCGGATAGGTCGGCTTTGGCGAATCGGCAACATTTCGCTGGGTTCCGGCGAAATACAACAGCGGGCGCGTTCGGCAACATTGGCCGCAAGGCATGAAAGTGCGGCGCCGCCCCCGATTTGTACGCTGATATGCGGCAGCGACAGGTGAAACAATGGTTAACGCTATTGAGGCATTTGATGCCAAGCATATGAAGCCCTCGGATTCCATCCCGGAGTTCCGTCCCGGCGACACCGTCGAGGTCAACGTCAAGATTCAGGAAGGCAACAACTCCCGTCTTCAGGCGTTCACCGGCGTGGTGATCGCACGTTCAGGCGCTGGCCTGCGTGAGACGTTCGTCGTCCGCAAGGTCAGCTTCGGCTGCGGTGTGGAGCGTCGCTTCCCGCTGCACTCCCCGGTGATCGATTCCGTCAAGGTGCTGCGTCACGGCCGCGTTCGTCGCGCCAAGCTCTACTACCTGCGCGCTTTGCGTGGCAAGGCCGCTCGTATCACCGAGCGTCAGGACAACAGCGCCAAGGCGTGAATGCAAGCCTAAAGGCTATGTGCAATACGGCAGTCGGACTTTTACGCTCCGGCCGCCGTTTTTTGTTGCATGCATGCGAATTCCCGGATTTTAACCAACTTTTTAGTCTATCACCCGAATTTCCTTGTCATATGCCGCATCTCTGTATGGTGTCACCTACTATGATAGTTTGCGGTTATGGCCTACGTTTCCGGTAGGTGCAAGAAACGACGCAAGCGGGCTTGGGAGGCGTGATGGCATTGGATGATAGGTTAAGCGAAGAGCAACGCAAAGCGGATTCGCATATCATCGAAGTCGCCAATTATGGCGTGGACCCCGGCCCTGGGCCGCGCAGCCTTCATGACAATCCGGAGCACGCCGATCCCCAATCGCCGGGGTTCAGCTTCCATGATTTGCTGAGTTTTGTGGTTCCCTTTGCCGTTTTCATTCTGATTCTCGCATTGTTGCGGGTGTTCGTCGTTGGGGTCTATGCAATTCCTTCCGGATCGATGGAAGACACTATCCAGATCGGCGACCGGCTGGTTACCAATCGTCTTTCCAAATCGGCGAGCAAACTCAAACGCGGCGATATCATTGTGTTCAAAGACCCCGCCCACTGGCTTGCCGGTACCGACAGCCATGGTTCCGATGACCTCATCAAACGGCTGATCGGCATGCCCGGTGACGTCGTGGAATGCAAAGGCGGTGGCTCCCCGGTCACTATCAATGGTGTTGCGATCGACGAGACCTCCTATATCAAATCCGGCGTCGAACCCAGCAATTTCGCGTTCAAAACCAAAGTGACGCCTGGCAATGTTTTTGTGTTGGGCGACAACCGTTCCAATTCCGAGGATTCCAGGTACCACGGTGATGACGGCAACGGCGGACTCGTGCCGATAAGCGATGTCAGAGGGGTCGCCATGCTGACTTTCTGGCCGTTCAGCCGTCTCAAGGTCTTCAAATCGCCCCACGAGGTTTTCGCCAATGTACCCGGGGCATCGCAATCGTGACGAAATGGCGAAATCTTGGCCATTTTATAATTTTTATTACGATCTGAATAATCAAGATCGCATCAAAATATTGATGACAGTATTGCCGTTGGGCGCAACGGGTCATTGCTGAAAGGCGGTGCGCATGGATGCGGAAACGGCATTGAAATCTAACGGAAAAGCAGACATCAAACAGCGCAAGACCACCCATCGCTTTGTGGCGCCAACGCTGGAGTTGGAACGCGAACTGGCCGGTCAAGGATTCGACCTGATCGTCGGCTTTGACGAGGTGGGTCGGGGCGCGCTCGCCGGTCCGGTGATGGTCGGCGCGGCCGCAGCGCGGGCCCGTGATCTGGATGGCCTTGACGTGCCGGACGGCGTGGCCGATTCCAAACTGCTGACCGAACACAAGCGCGAGGCGATGTTCGAGGATCTGCGTTCGTGGTGCGCCGCCAGTGCGGTGGGGCAGGCCAGCAACAAGGAGATCGACGAGTGGGGGATCAGCCACGCGCTGGGCATCGCGGCTTTGCGCGCACTTAACGAACTCGAACGGGAACTTGGTATTACGGGTATTGGAAGTAATCACGATGCATTTTTATCCGGGAGCACTATAGAAATATCACCGGATGACAGTTCGGTTTTGCCACGATCTTCTTCCTCGTCTACTTCCGCCGATAGGCTTTCGCACACTGCTTCAGCGGCTGCGCCATCACCGGTTACTTCATCGATCGCCGCCACTTGCGATAAGATAATCGGCAATTCCTCGACGGCAATGACCCCGCCACCCGCTTCGGTTCGTGTCGGTGCGATTCTGGACGGACCGAACGATTATATTTCCAAGGCCGCGGGAACGTTCGACGCGCCGGCGGTTCCGATCCTGCCGAACGTGACTACCAAGGTGAAGGCCGACCAAAGCTGCGCACTCGTTTCCGCAGCCTCCGTCATCGCCAAGGTCACGCGAGACCGGCTGATGGTGGCGCTCTCGCAGGGTAATCCGGAATATGCCCCTTATCAGTGGCAGCACAACAAGGGCTATGGTTCGGCCGCGCACCGCGCCGCGATTGCGAAATACGGCCCGTCGCCGCTTCATCGTGTCAGCTGGCACTTGGTCTGAAGCGATTGCGCGGCCATTGGCCCCTTGCCTTCTGGAGGTCGTCGCCATTCGGCGCGTGGTCGTTTCCTGTCCGATGAATAACGCGATGGCGGCCAAAACGTGTGATGGGATAGGTGATGAAGTGTTTTGCCATTTTCGGTGACTAAAATATTCACAAATCCATGGTCTCGATCCGTTATCCTATAAGAATCAATATAGACGAGACATGGTGAAAAGCCACTGATATGGCCGGTTGAGTAGAATTGTGAGCGTTCACTGCGAGACATGTGCCACACAGTATGCATTCCAACTGGCGAGGGAGACAAGAGATGAACGCTCAACGCAATCCGCAGAAGCGGCCGTCGATGTTCGAAGTCGCCGAGATGGCGGGGGTCAGCCATCAGACCGTCTCCCGCGTCATCAATCATTCTTCCGAAGTCTCCGACGAGACGCGCACCCGTGTTCAGCGCGCCATTGATATGCTCGGCTATCGGCCAAGCAATTCCGCCAGGACGCTCGCCTCGAAACGTTCACGCACCGTGGGGCTTATCGCCGGCGGGCTGTCCGCTCCAGGTACGGTTTCCACCATTGCCGCCGTTGAATCCGTCGTTCGAAGCCGCGGGATGTTTCTGGCGGTTTCCATGATGCACGAGGCGCGATGCACACAAAGGGAATTCGAGAACATCTGCCGCACATTCGAAGAGCAGAACGTCGATGCCTTCATCTTCCTGACCCCCACCGATATCATGTTTTCGGACGCCTGCCGTACCCGGCTATCCAAGGCGCGCGTACTGGTCACGTCCACTCACGGCAACCTTTCCATGAGCCGGGCGGGCGGGCTGATGGATGCCGAGGGACGGCGGCACACCGCGATTGTGGGCATCGACCATTGGGATGCGATGCGCGACGTGGCACGCCTGATCGCCAGATTCGGCCACCGGTCCGCACTTTATTTCGCCGGCCCCCTGCAGTGGCGCAACGCGGCGACGAGGCTGCTCGGATGGCGCAAAGGTTCGGTTGCCTTTCGCATTCAATCAAAGGAAATACAATGCAGCTCCTGGGACTCTTCGGAGGCTTACGCGCGCATGAACCATGAGCTGGAAACCCTTGGTTCGCTGGGTGCACAGAAACCGACGGTCATCGTCACCGCCAATGACGCTCAGGCGATCGGCGTGGCCCGTGCCTTGCACGAGCATGGTTTGCGCATTCCCCAAGATGTCAGCTTGGTTGGCTTCGACGATATGACCGGTGTCAATGACATGTGGCCTCCGCTGACCACGGTTCGCCCTGATTTTCAGGGGCTTGGCACCGCGGCGATGCGCGAGGCCCTGCGACTTTTGGGCGAAGGCGGTGAGACGACCTTTGTGGCCAATGCCCATGGTGCCGGCCTCATACCCGCCGAGGTCATCCAGCGTCATTCGCTGGGCCCGGTGCCGCGGTTCTAGTCGTTGACTCCGTTTTTGGCATCGCGAATCTCACCGATGGTGATGGCGGTGCGCAATACGTAGGCATCCCGCGGATCGTTGGCATCCCAGCCGGTGGCGTCGGCGGCGCGTTTGATGCGGTACCGCACGGTGTTTGGGTGTACGTTCAGCGCCTTGCCGGTGGCGTCGAGCGAACCGCCGTAAGTAAGGAACGCCGAAACGGTCTGCAGCGTCGGATCGTTTTCATTGTCGCTTTTTAGGCTTTGATAAACCGTTTGGTAAAGCTCGTCGATGGCGTCCGCGTCCCCGACCAGCGCGCGTTCCGGCAGCATGTCCGCGGCGCGTGCGGGGCGTGGCAACGGCTGGATCGCCGGCATCACGTGAAATGCCGAAAGCACGGCGCCCAACGTTCGGGCGGCTCCGGCGACATTGCGGCGGGTTGGCCCGAGGCAGACGGGTTTTATGGTATCGAACGCTTTCATCACCGCTGTGCAGGTCACTTCAGGGGTTGCGGCGCTTTGCACTACAATCAGGCCGATGGTCAGGCCGTTGCTGCGCCCGACCAGGCAATACTCGCTGCCCAGGTCGTGAGCGCCCTTGACGATGACGGATTTCGCCTTTTCGAACGTGGGTGCGCCAACGCCTCCGATGGCGAAGCAGCTGAACGTTTCCGGCCAGCCCAGCACATGCAGCAACGAGACGACCCGCTTGTCGTACAGTCCGTTGACCAGGCATTCGAAGGCGATGGCCTCGAGGTTCCCGCGATTGCCGAGCGTTTCGAACGCCTTTGCCGTGGCCGCGGTCTTTTTGTTGTCGTGGCTGTCCGCGATGACGGTGATTTGCCGCGTCCGATTCCAGCTTGGGTTTTCCGATTGCGCACGGTCGTCGCCGCTTGGCTTTTTGTCCATCGCAATACCGGCTATCGATTGCGCAAGCCCCAGAAAATCGGCGGATTTGCGGGATTCCCCTTCGTTTTTGTCGGTATCGTTCATGCTCATACTTATAATTCTAGTCCGGCGGTCTTGGCTTTGGCTGGGCAAGTGGTGTCTAATTTATTCGTGGTGTCAGTAGATTCGTGGCTCTCGGCTACTTGCGGATGATTGGTGGTCACGCCGTTTCGTAACGTCCGTGCCTTCGCGCGTTGTGCACGCGAATCCTGCCAGAAGGTGAGCAACACGAAGCCGAGAACGAATACCAACGGCAGCATGTGCCTTTCGAAATTATTGGCCGGTGCGGTGATCATAACACCCATCAGCAGCAAAAGCGGCAGATGCGTGGACAGCGTCTTCCAACGCCTGAGGATGACTTCGGCCGCGCCCAAAAGCAGGGTGATGATGACAAAGGTGTTGCCGTGAATCAGCCAGCCGATCGCGGGCTTCGAACTCCAGTTCTTAAGCCAGTCGGTGAGCTGCCTGCGCCAACCGGCGCACCAGTAGCCGATCCAATCGGTGAAGTTCGCGGTGCCCGCGTAGGCAACGTAATACGTCATGTCGATGTATGGTGGGTCCAGAATGTCGAAATACCCGTAGCTTTTTGCCAGCAGCGCGTCCAGGCAGATGCGCGGGTTGGCTTTGACGATTTCAAGCCAGGCGGCATTGAAGTTTTTCATGTCCGCTTTTGAAACCGTGCGCCACCGGTAGCTGACCCGTTTGGTCTGGATACCCGATGATTTCACCGGGTCGGCGTCCTGCTGGGAGTAGGCTTCGGCCATCTGGTCGAGGTTGAAGATCGGGGCCAGTTTGTTCTTTGCGTCCTGTGGGATGCCGTCGGGGTTGAGCACGGCGACGCGGGCGATCTGTTGGAGCTGGACGCCGTGGCTTTCGATGGGGTCACCGTTGATGATGGCGCCGTCGCGGGTGGCCAGTCCCACGGCGCCCTCGAAAAGCAGTGCCGGCAGCAGCATGCCGATAATGTAGGTTTTCCAGCGCCTGCGGTCGGCGAACAGGGCGATCGCGAATTCGAAAAGAACGATATACAACGCGTATTTCACCGAAATCATCATCACCAACGTCGAAAGAACCAACGCGATGAATGTGCGTTTGCGCAAGTGAAGAATGACCCTGTCGTAGGCAGAGTTTGCTTCGAGGTTTGCGTTCGGGCCGTTTTTGTAGTGGATCATTGCGCCGTCGACGTTGTTGGAATGTTCGGAGTCATCGGAATTGTCGGATATGCGGTGAAGAGACGTTGCTGATTGTCCATGTGTCGAATTTCGGCGCATTTTTTTGGTACACAGTATTTCATAGCCCACGCCGAACCACCAGACGAATGCGAACGCGAATAACGGCGATTTGGTGAGGCTTATCGTCGAGAACAGCACCAGCGGACAGATCAGGAAGAACAGCAGGATGAAGAAACGGGGAAGAGGACCGACAAAAGTCGCAGTGTCTATTTTTTTCGGCGTCAGTTCAGTTTTCTTATTCGTTGAGGTGTTTTCTGAAGACATCGCCGACACATGTGCAAACAGCCTGTGCCTTGGCTTGAGCCAAGGGTGGTTGAAGAACCGGTTCGCGGTGGCCGCCAGGCAGAACGCCGCGAACAGCAGCTGCCCGGAGGCGAGCACCGCGATACCCAGGTCGTTGGAGCCCGTGAAGTAGCGCGAAACCGTTCCGGCTCCGCCATAGATCAGCGTGAGCACGATGTTGTGCTGATCGGTCAGATACGTGGGTTTGGCGGGCCACAGGTAGTGGGCGGTGGGATAGATGTCCATCGGCACGAACGAGAAGAAGCCGATATAGGGTTGTTTCAGTCCCGTCCATTGGTTCCAGGCCCAGCTGAACTCGCGGAACTGGCTGCGAATATCCGCGCCGAACGCGGCCACCAGCGTTATGGGGACCCATAGCCAGCCGATGATGAGGACCAATGCGATTTTCCACCATTTGTCGGTGACGGTCATCATGCAGCGGCGCGCTCCCGAACGTAGGGACGAAGCCATGCGGCGTGTCCATTGCCATATCCTGCTGCGTAGCCAATGAGCGTTGTCGAATTTCGTGCCCCGTTTGCCGCCGGTTTGGCTATTTGATGCGGTATTTGATGATGTGTCTATCTCATTGTTGTCGCCATTTTTGGGGGCCGCCGTCGACTCATGGGTTTGGTGTCGGCGGTTGTTGCGTACTGCCGCGAATCTGGCACGCAGCCCGAAGTCGTAGGGGATAAGCAGCTGTCCTCGGCCGAAACGGACCAGTTCGATGATGACCAACATGCAGATGGCAAAGGTGATGGCAAAGATCATCGCATTGTTGAAGGAAAACGCTGTTATGGTGGCGATGCCGGGGTTGGTTTCATATTGTCGGTACAACGGCCCCAGCGAGGTACAAAGCGCAATCCACAGGCTTGCCGCCACCGCCAACGCCCAGCAAAGAAAAGTAGAAAACCTGCCGGAATGTGCGATCATCGGGGTATCGGCTTTGATTTCATCAACCGACGCGGATACATTGTCGGCCGGATTCACGGATGCATGTTTGTCCGAACCATCGCGGTTCTCCAGCCCTTGTACATCTGCCTCGCTGTCGCTGGGTTGGCGACGCGAGTGGCGCGAAGGGCTGGGATTGTTCATAACCGGCATTCTATCGTCTCATCTCAACCTCGCGGCATCCTGTTGAATGATTTGTATGAACCGACAAAGCGCACTGGGCCGGTTTGGCATACAGTGGCATGTATGAATAACGAGAGAAATTCTCCGGCTGCGCAACGCGTGGCGCAGGTCGAGAAGGAATATGCGGATCTTGCTCGCAAAGCGGGGGCACATACGCCGCAGATGCCACGAACCGACGGGGTAGTGGACAAGCTGGTGGCGCTCGCCTCCGTGGATTCCACCAATATTCTGGCGCGGAAAATGCTGGCCAATAGGGAGCTTGATGTCATTGATGCCGAGGGCAGGCCGGGCATGGTCGCGCTTTGTGCTGACGCGCAGAGCGCCGGTCACGGCCGCCTTGGGCGGCAATGGAGCGATGAGGCCGGTGGCGCCTCGTTCCTTGTTACCTATGTCACTGCCTTGCCGGAGTGGTTGGTGACCGATTCGCATTGCAACGGGTGGTTCACCATCATTGCCGGGCTCGCGGCCCTCGACGCCCTGAACGGCGCGCTGGATAAATGCGGAGCCAAGCCGATTGACCCGTCGCACGGTCTGGAGCTCAAATGGCCGAACGATATTTTTTATGATGGTCACAAACTGGGTGGTATCCTCACCGAAGTGGTTCTATTGCCCGATGGCATGGATAATCTGAAAATAGCCGAATACGGCGGAAGAGAGGCCGAAGAGTTTGCTGCCAGTGTGATGTTCGGCATCGGCATCAATCTCGGCATTGCCCGCGAAAGCCTGCCGACCCCGATTTCCAGCTCTCTGCAGCTGCTCTACTCTCCGCTACCTGATCCGGCCACGATGCGCGACATGGTGGCCGCGCGTCTGGCCACTTCGCTGAAGCGCCGTTTGGCGGCTTTTGTCGATGATCCGCAATCCGAATTGCCGAAATTGCTGGAGGAGACGCGAGGCAAGTGCTGGACGCTGGGGCGGCAGGTCGAAGCGAAATTCACCGACGGCTCGACGCTCACCGGCAAGGCTCTGTTGCTCAACGCCGATGCCTCGCTGACGGTACAAGACGAGCATGGCGCCTTCCACGTCGTCAAAACCGCGGATGTGGGCGTGCTTGCGTAGTTCTCTTGATATCTGCTTCTGACGTGACCAATCAGAATCAGATAGAATCAATCAATCCTGCACGCCCATAAGAATCGTCGCAGCGTGCTCCTGTAGCCATTGCTGCAGATAAGAGATAATGAAGTCAACGTATCCGTACGATGAGGCGTAGATGATGCCGATTTGCTACGCTGGCTCGGCATCCAGAGCTTCGATAGGTTCAATGAACGAACATCGAATGTAGTAATGCAATATCAAAGATGCCAAAATTGCTGGCGAAGGATTTTTCTTCAGTTTTAACATCATTCGTTCTTTTCTATTATTTTTGCTTTTCTATCCTTGTTTGTCTTTTCTCTGGGAGCGAAGAATGTGAACGTGCAAAAGCAATAGGCGATTTTTGTTGATTTGTGTGGTTTAGCCGGTGGTCGATTTGGAAGAACGGCATTCGTTTGTTATTATAAATTAGTATAAATAATTAAATTATAATATTTTTCAAGTATGAATTATTAGAGATTTCTTTTTGTATTGCTATGTTACTATAATCACATATTACATTGTTGTATTTGTCAGCGGCTGGCTTGTCTAGTTTGATGCTGCCGACACGGTGTTGTGTGTGAGTAAAGCGAGGGAGATCTGAGATGAAGTCAGAGTTGAGAAACGTCATAATCGGCGGTGTGGTTGCCGTCGCCATGCTTGGTGTTCCGGCTTTTTCCTCTGCTTGGCGGTTTCTAGTGGTGGTTGCAACACCGTTGTCTAGTTGTCGGGTTCAGGGTATCGGATGCCTTGGAGGAGCGG
>NZ_JAQTHX010000003.1 GCF_029433335.1 Bifidobacterium sp. ESL0745 | reverse complement strand
ATCGGAAGGATCGGAAGGATCGGAAGGATCGGAAGGATCGGAAGGATCGGAAGGATCGGAAGGATCGGAAGGATCGGAAGGATCGGGCTTAGGAGGCTGCTTCTTCTCCCACTTGGCGTAGAAGGTGAGGTCTTTGTCTACGGCTGGGAGCGACTGGGCAGCAGCGTGTACCTCGCCTGATCCGTCCTCGTTTTCGGCCCAACCGTCGAAGATGTAGGTGTCCTCGTCGGCTTCAGTCGGTTCAGTGCTCTCTCCGGAGGTCTCGTTGCCTTCCTCAGAGGTCTCCTCAGGGGTCTCATCCTCCCAGGGGTCGAGAATGGGGAAGTGCTTGGAAGACTTACCATAATCTGACTGGCCGTAAAGGCCGGAGGTCTGCGACCACGGGTATGCCGGGCCCACCCCAGGGTAATAGGATTCCGTGGCCGGGTTCCATGGGTCCGGTTCCGGATAGAACGGGGAGCTGGGATAGGACCAGGGGTCTTGGCTGGACCAAGGATCCTTTTGCAGGCCGTATGGGTCGTTAGGCAGAGAAGGCATTGAGTTAGTCACCGAACCAATGCTCGACGGGCTTCCTTCGGGGACATTGCCATCGGCGTCGCGCACAGGAACGTCTGTGCCCTTGCCGTACCAGAAGGTTATCGGGTCGGGGTCGGCGCTGTTCTTCAACTCAGCGCCTTCTGGCAGATTGGTCTCTGGCCTGAGCGTCAGCGTATGCTTCGTCGCCAGCACGTAGGTGCCGATGCGATCTGGTTGAGACGACTGTGTGCGTGTGGCAAGCTCGTCACGCGTATATACCACGGAATCGTCTGTATGCGCCGAAGGCGTACCAGGCACTGCCAACTCCACCCACTCATCGGTAGGCCAGGCATAACCGAACATATCAGATAGGGAGTTAGCTGTCATTTTTGTGTTCGCACCAAAAGTGATTTGTTGCAGGTTTATGCAGAACTGGAACATTAGCTCTGAATTTCCGGCGTTACTGGTATCCAATTTGCTTAGATCGACGTTTACCAGTGACGTATTACGCTCAAACATACGGCTTATGTCTGCATCATTGGCGATTGTGGTGCGCGGGAATACTAAGGTTTTGAATTTGCAACCCGAGAACATGGCACACATATTGGAAACATTGTTGAAATTCAAGTCGTTGAGATTGACATTTTCTAGTGGATCCTGGAAAAACATAAAACTCAGGTCGACACCGTCGGCGAAGTTCTTATGAGGGAATTTTACGTTCTTCAGGCTCGAGCAACCTTGGAACATTCGTTCCATGCTGGCGACATTGCTCCAGTCAAAATCACTCATATCGATGTCTTTCAAGCTGGTGCAGCTATCAAACATACGGATCAAATAAGTTCCATTGGCTGTATCTGTATGGAAGAATTTAACGGTTTCCAAGTTGTCGCAATATTCGAACATGTCTGCCATGGATATGACATTGCTGGCATCGAAATTACTGAGATCGACCTTTTTGAGATTCTGGCACCAATAGAGCATTTCGTATAGTTGGGCTCCATTTGCTGTTCCGCTGCTTGGGAAAGTCACAGATTCGAGACTATCGCACTTCCAAAACATCATGTTCATTTTTTTGACGTTGTGCAGATCGAGCTTGCTCAAATCGAAGTTCTTCAGATTGGTATCCCCGCTGAACATGTACTCCATGTCCGTGACTGAGGAAGTGTTTGAAGAGGAGGGGAATATAACCGTCTCGAGTTTTGGAGAATTTTCGAACATTTGCTTCATGCTTCGAACATGACTGATGTCAAGGCCGCCAAAGTCCACTTTTTTCAGACTCTGACAGTCACTGAACATACTGGACATACCAGTAGCGTTATTGGGGATAAAATCAGGGCCAAATGTCACGGTCTCCAGATATGGCTTCGCATAAAACATTTGGGACAAGGTTTTTTGGTTGCTGAAGTCCACGGAATTGCCAAAGTCTATGGACTTCAAGTAGAGTCCGTAAATTGTAGGCGCGTAATAAGGGTTAACGTCAAAGATGCTTTTCTTACCGGTGAAGACAATTTCGGTAACTTCTGAATGACTTCTCTGAAACAGCTGGGTGACGTTATTGTTGTCTTCGGTGGCGTTGACGGTCAATCTGCATCCGCCGTCGCTGGTAGGTGCGATCGTCCATGTGCCGGCGTTCGTGTTGCCGCTTCCGGTACAGGTGCCGTCCTGGGCGGCGGGCTGGTCTTCCTGCGGGCCGGCCTTCAGCGCTTGGGCCTGGGCTTGTGTTGTGCTCTGCGTGTCAGTTTGTGCGCCGATCGTGGGCTTGGCGGCCAGGTCGGGCGTTGTCGCCGTGACCGGCTGCTTGGCGGCGTCACTTGCCTGTGAACCGTTCTTTGACTTTGCTTGCGTTGATCCACTAGCCGCACCTTTTTGATTGGTTTCCTTGGCGGTGTCATCCGCTTGCGCGCCGTCTTTAGCCGACTGATCTTTGTCGTCTTTCGGCGTGGTGTTACTGGTGGTTGCGCTTTGAGTGACGGCATCGCCGGTCAAAGCCTGTTGAATTTCTCCGGCTTGGGAGAGCACTGGTACCGACAGCATTGCCGCTACCGCAAGCACCCCGACCGTTACCTTCCATGGTTTGCTCATGTCTTTATTCCCCCCTTGAAAAGGCACAAGGGAGCAGCATTGTTCTCCCCAGATCAGTTTCTAAAAATGTATTATATTACATTTTATACTTGCTTTTGATGCAATGGGATGTCGAAAGGCCTTAAGGCACAAGCATTATCGGCATTTTATAATACATAGTTGCCGGCGATGAATGTGCATGCGGTCCGGATTTCATCGATGTGTGATAGAAAGTGAAAAATAGGTCATGCGACGTTTGGTCGGCTTCGGAGTTGAATTTCTGGTTTATCGTTCAATGTTTGTTGTTTTGGTATGCTGTAACGAACCTATTTAATTATCCACTTAAAATAATGGGAATTTATAAAAAAAATAACCAATTTACTATTCAAAAATAAATAGTTTCTCTATATAATTTCACTTACAGCATATTCCAATAGACAAAATCGGATTCTTTGCGATTGCTGTTGAGATTGAATCCATGCGAATGTCTATGAACTATTAATGGTGCCTGTTGGCAAAGGCCGAGTCGACGAGGACGTATAAGGCCTGGGTATATGAAAACGCCCCCGACGAAGGTTCGTGCCATGTGCCGAAACCGTAAATCGTTGCTTTGTCGGGAACGTTTCGAAAGGTGAATTGAGCGGATAGCCAGTGGATTATGCGTCAGTCTATCCGCCCAATATGTCGGATTGAAGTTTCAGAGCTCCGGGGTGATCATCACCTTGACCTGGGACTTGTCGGTGGCCAGGGCCTTGATGCCCTCGATGGCGTCGTCGAGGCTGACCTTCTTGGTGATGACCGGCTTGAACTGGTCCTTATGGGCGTTGATGATGCCGAGGACGGTGTCGAAGCTGTTCTGATAGCACAGCGTCGTGTAGATGTCGATGCCCTGCATGATCACGTCATCGGTCCAGTTGACGCTGACGGGCTTGCCGAACAGCGCGACGATCTGGATCTTGCCGGTGCGGCGCGTGACCTTGAGTGCGGTGTCGAACGTGGCCTGCACGCCCGCGCATTCGAAGGTGACATCCACGCCGGTGGGGTAGTCGGCGCGGATAACGGCGTTGACATCCTGCTTGGTGGGGTTAAGCGCGTCGGTGAAGCCGAGCTCGCGGGCCTTGGCCAGACGAACTTCGGAAACGTCGGAAATATAGACACGGTTCGCGCCGGCGATGCGGGCGAGCAGTGCAGTGGTCAGGCCGATCGGGCCGGCACCCATCACGGCGACGGTCTGGCCTTCGCGCAGGCCGACCTTCTTGATGCCTTCGTAGGAAACGGAAACCGGCTCGCACAGTGCGCCGAGGTCGTAATCCATGCCTTCGGGAAGCTTGTGCGCGAAAACGTCGTCGATGTTGGCATACTCGGCCATGCCGCCGTCTTGCGAGAATCCAAGGAAGTTTCCGGCGCCGTCCTCGGCCACCACGTTGTCGCAGAAGTTGTAGTTGCCCGCGCGGCAGTTGGCGCACTTGCCGCAAGCCAGCAGCGGTTCAACGGCGATGCCGTCGCCCACCTTCAGATCGGTAACCGCGCTGCCGACCTTGACGACTTCGCCCGAGAACTCGTGACCGAGAGTAATCGGCACGGTCTTGCCGGTCAGTGGGTGCGGATGGGTCGGCAGACCCCAGCCTTCGGCATAAGCGTGAAGGTCGGAACCGCAGATGCCGCAGTTCTTCACTTTGATTTGTACCTGATCCGGCTTCGGATCGGCAATGGCTACATCTTCGACGCGTACGTCTTCCTGGCCGTAAATACGAACAGCTTTCATCGTTGATTCCCTTTCGTAGATAGGGTGGTGTTACCCTTATCCTTTTTATTATATAAATAATGAAAAAAAGTATGAATAATACGACGTTAACGTTCACAAATCGGCAATATTTGTAGATGAGATTACGATTCTGGAGATTAGCGTTGAGGCCCGCACCGGATTGGATTCGGTGCGGGCCTCAACTAATTTGATTGCGACTGTTTTACTCTTCTGTTTCCATGGCGCGGTGGCGGACGACTTCGAAGCGGCTGCGGCTGCTGAGGGCGAAGAAGACGAACAGGGTGGCCAGCATGAGCAGCAGGAAGATCCAGATCGGCGTCTGGTCGGCGGTGTCGGTGGCGACGGACGCGGCGGGAGTGCCAGCGTTGCACTGGTAAGCCGCAGGATGGATGTCACCGGTACGCCATGCAATGGCGGCGCATTCGCGGTTGGCGCTCTTGGGCGCCGCTGGTTGCAGGGCCGGGGTGCTGTTGGTGTCACGGCCGGATTGGAGGCTTACGGCGTTGGGGCTTGTCCCGCTGGCGGTGCTGTTGTTGATGGCGGCACTATTGGTCCCGTTGTTGGTGGCATTTACTGTGCCTGCAGCTTGGGCCGCGACGGTGGTGGCGACGGCGCTGACTATGGGCGCGGCAACGGGTGATACGGCAGCTTCGGCGACCGGAGACGTGGCTGCCGGAATTGCCGGTGCCGCTTCGGTGGCGATGCCTGTGACCGGTTCGCCGTTCTGCGACGTAGCGGTCTCGTGCTGTGTCGCAGTGCCGGCCGAGAGTTGCGGTGTTGCCGACCCTGTCTGTTGCGAATGGGTGGCGGAGCCAGACGTCGCCGACGAATTGCCAGAAGCGCTTGACGAAGAAGGTTCGGGCTGATTGGCCGAGATGTTCGGCTTTGCGATCGGGGACGTGGCATTAGAGGAGGAGCTCCCTGCCTGTGATGGCGAAGTCGGGTTGGCCGAGGTGCCGGGCTTGGAGGATGCTGACGGGTTGGCCGAAGTGCTTGCATTGGAAGACTCGGATGGGCTTCCCGGCTTTGGATTCATGGGCGAGGGGCTCGAAGCCGGGTTGTTCGTGGGAGAGGAATTCGACTCTGTCGATGAGGGCGAATCGGTCGCAGAGCTCGAGCCGGACGGGGTTGTGTCAGGGGCTACTGGCGTGGCCGCAGGCTCTGATGGTGTAACCGTTTCTGCCGGTTTGGGTTCTTCGGCTTTCCATGTTGCGTAAAGGGTGACCTTTTTATTGGTCAGATCGATTTTGGACCCTGGCTGGTGCAGGGGGCCGCTGCCATCGGCGTTTTCAGCCCAACCTTGGAATGTGCAGCCGGTTTCGGGGCAACCGCTGATTGTGAATGGGCTGTTGGCCTCGTCGGGCAAGGTGTAGTATCCCAGAGCCACGATTTTAGTAATGACGGTTCCATTGGCGTCGTGCACGGGGACATTATTGCCAACGGCTGCGTCCGTGGAATATAAACCGTCCTCACCGGCTACGCTCGTGTCTTTGGGTAGTGGCGACTCCGCTTTGAGAATTAGAAGGGTTGAATATCCTATGCGCACGTAAGTGCCATCGCGGTCGGAGGCACTTACGTCTCGTGTCCGGGCCTTTAGCTCGGTGAAGATGTATCGGGTGGTGCCGGACTGGTTGACATGAGCCGAGTCGGTGCCGGGCACTTCGAGCTGTACCCATTGCCACTTGATAGGGTCGTACTCGGCTTCGTACGCTGATGCATTTCCTGAGTCATCGGACAAGTGCACGTTTTTCCCGACCGTCAGCTGTATCAAGTTGAAACAGTTGTCGAACACGTCACTCATCTCGGTGACGTTGCTGGTGTCGAATGTGCCGCCAAGGTCAAGGGATTTCATTTTGCTGCAATTGTTGACCAAATTCCCCATATCGGTGACTTTGCGCGTATCGAAGTGACTCAAATCAAGGCTGGCCAGACTCCCACATTCCTCGAACATGGCGCTCATATCAATGACGTTGTGGGTATCTAAGTGACTGACATCAAGCGACCGCAGGCTCCAGCAAAAGAGGAACATCTGGTGCATGTTGGTGACGTTGTGGGTGTCGAGGTGGCTCAAATCAAGCGACCGTAGGTTGCGACAAGAACTAAACATAGATTTCATGTTGGTGACGTTGCTGGTGTCAACGGAGCCGCCGAGATCGATGTTTTTAAGTTTGAACATATCGTAGAACATGGAGCTTGAGTCAGCGGGGAAGGCAATTTTGTTGGAACCGGCAAAGGCGATCTCGGTCACAGCGTTTGAATTGTACAGGGGTTGCAAGGTATTTTTGTCGAAGGTGCCGCCTCCTGCACCTGCTGTAATAGTAAGTTTGCAGCCGTCGGAGTTGTTGGAAAGCTGACCGGTGACGTTGCTGCCCATGTTTTTGACGGTGGGATCGCAGAGGCTTTGCGTTGAGGGCGCCTGAAGGGCTGCCTGTGTCTGCGTCTGGCTTTGGGCTGTGTTTTCCGGGTGTGAGCGCTGAATATCGTCGGCGTTGGAGAGTGCTGGAATGGACAGCATGGCTGCAGCGGCCAAAATTCCCATGGCTGCCTTCAATGGTTTGCGCATGACTTTTTTCTTCCCTATCATTTAGTTGTAATCAGTGAAATGCAATCCCCGTACCACTGATTGCGTTCATGAAATATAATAACTTTTAGTATATACGAAATGCGATACGATAATCGTTATTCCTTATAGAATAAAGTCGCGAATCTTGAGTATTGCGTCCATAGCATACGTAGCATCTATTGTTGCGGCGATGCAAAATCGCGCGGTATTTGGTGGTACCTTTGGCATACGTGACAGCTATGGCGCGCTGGTGCCCGTGTTCATGCTGATTTTCCAGTTTTTGTTTCGTGGCGGGGGTAAAGCTCGGTTTGTCAGGCGACGGACGGTGAATAGGTGTGTGATCTGAATACAAAACCGCCCGGTCTCGTGCAGTGCACATGAACGGGCGGTTTTAAAAACGTGACGGACGATAAGGCTAACTCAGAAGTCCCAATCGTCGTCGTCGGTGGCTTCGGCGTTGCCGATGACATAGGACGAGCCGGAACCGGAGAAGAAGTCATGGTTCTCGTCGGCCGAAGGGCTCAGCGCGGCAATGATCTCGGGGCTCACCTTGGTCTGCGCGGCGGAGAACTTGGCCTCGTAGCCGAGGTTCATCAGGGTCTTGTTGGCGTTGTAGCGCACGAATGCCTGCACGTCGTCAATGAAATCGAAACCTTCGTAGACCTGATCGGAATACTTGACTTCCAACTCGTAAAGCTGGTTCAAAAGGTCGTCGGTGTACTTCTTGAGCATTTCCTGGTCGGCGGCGGTGCGGTGCTCGAGGTGGCGCTGGTACTTATAGCCGGAATAGTAGCCGTGGATGGCCTTGTCGCGCAGGATCAGGCGGATCATGTCGGCGGTGTTCATCAGCTTGGCACGGCTGGAGAAGTAAAGCGGCAGGTAGAAGCCCGCGTAAAGCAGCAGGCTGGAGAGCATCACGGCCGCGACCTTGCGTTTGAGCGGGTCGGTGGACTGGTACTGTTCCATGACGATGCGCACGCGCTCCTGCACCAAGTCATTGCCCACGGCCCAGCGGTAGGCTTCGTCGATCTGCTCGGAGGAGCACAGGGTGGAGAAGATGGAGGAGTAGGAACGGGCGTGCACCGACTGCATGAAGGCGATGTTGGTGTAGATGGCCTGCTCGTGCTCCGTGAGCGCGTCGGGAATCTGGACGAGCTCGCCGACGGTGGCCTGCTCGGTGTCGAGGGTGGTCAGCCCGGCGAAGACGCGCACGGTGGTGGTGCGCTCGTGCTCGGTCAGAGAGCGCCAGGAGGGGATATCGTTGGAGAGCGGCACCTTTTCGGGTAGCCAGAAGTTGGCGATGAGGCGGTTCCAGACCTCGAGGTCCTTGTCGTCCTGGATGTTGTTCCAGTTGACGGGGCGGATGCGCATGGAGTTCGGATCCGCGCCCTTGGCGAAGGCCGTCGACCACTGCGGGGGGGTCAGCGAATCGGCCATCATCTTGTCGTCGGCGAGTTTGACCTCGTTTGTCATGGGTGTTCCTTCTTTTTGTGCCGGTATGTTTTTAAAGTTTTGCTGGTATGCGCCTTGCTTGTGAACCAGCAGCTTGCGAATACATCTTGGAGGGTTCATTCTCCCGTATTCCGTTGACATAGAGCGGCTGGTTCTGGCGCTGGCGGCACTACATATAGTGGCCAGACAATGCGATACCTCTACATATAGTAATCGGTAGGTTATGGCTTCGCTCGACGGCACGCGGAACATTCCTGTGATGTAGATAACACAGAACGATGGAACTGCATTGACTGTATGACAAATATTTTATTTTTTATTTATTTCTCACCAAATTTGATAAAAAACAAAATGTAATATATAATAACTAAAGATGTCAGAAAATAACATATTACTGACTTAAGAGATGAGAAAAATGAATGCTGATAACAAGATGGCCAAGGTTCTTGGCGCAGTTGTTGCTGCGGCTATGTTGTGCGGCGTTGTTACTGTTTCTGCGACCGCCGGCGATGTGGATGGAGAATCCGGAGCTCAGACTTCGTCAGAACAACAGGCTGATGTAAAGGCAAAGGGACAGGGCGAGGTTGCCCAAAACGATGGGCAGGCAGCCGGTAGTAGTGATGCTGCCAAGGTCAAGCCCCAGTTGAAAGCTGAAAGCGGCGATCGTTTAACGAGCACGGTGCCCAAGAAGGCTGGGAGCGCACCTGCTCCTCAAGCTCAGACCAGTGTGCAGCAGCAAGCCCCACAGGCGCAGAGCGAGGTGGCAGCGCCTCAGACGCGGGCCCAGGCGCCTCAGGCGCAGGGTGGTACGCAATCCCCGCTGCTTGGACAGGAACCAACCACCCCAACCGTTACCATTGTTTATGGCAACGACGGCGCATTCAAACTTACCGTTAAGGATGGTTCGTGGCTTGATTTCCGCAGTGATGGAAGATATACGTATCATTCTTTCGACAATACCGAGGTCTCTGTTGCACCAAACGAATTAATTAATCAAAATAATGATGACGGTAGTTTAAATAGTATTGCATACAGTTATCCTTATGGTTCTCCGGTTCCTGATCTGACGGTGAGCAAGGATTCCAGGCAGCCCGCCACCTTTAATACGTTAGAAGCGCTTAGTTTCTCTCGGTCTAGCGGGAGTGTGATTAATGATATTTACAGTGGCTATAAATACGGGTATTCCGTCTCTCGCAATGATTCCTGGCAGGAAGACGTTGAGTTGGACAATTGGGGGAATGCGTCTTTGATTAAGAATCGCATCAGTCAGGGTTACGGTTCTCAAGTCCACTACAATATACAAATTGGACCTGGCACGGTTGGCAGTGCAAGAAGATCTCCTTGGTTGGGCCTAGCTGATAAGGATGCTTCGTATTCACTAGGGTCACAGGTTAGCTTTACCGATCCGGAGCATACTTTTCTTCCTGCGGACAGCTCAAGTATGTTTGCCAGGATAAGCAATCCTGGGTTGCTGAATTTCGATGAGATAGGCAAACTCGACACCAGCAACGTGACGAATATGAGCCATATGTTCGATAACTCTCCTGTCATCACCGGTACGGCATCCTTTAAAGGTTGGAAGACTTCGAACGTAACGGATATGAGTTACATGTTCCATAATACGAAAGTTTCGGAAATCTCGGCGCTTTCGCATTGGGATCTTTCAAAGGTGCAGACAATGGCATATATGTTCTCAGATGCGACTGATCTGCAGAACATCGATGATGCCAAGAACCTCGAGCTGCACAGCTTGACTGATATGTCCTGGATGTTTTCAGAAGATGGCAAGTTCACTGATGTCAGCGTGATGGGTACTTGGGACACCTCGCATGTCACTACGATGAAGGGTCTTTTCTCAGGTGCCCAAGGATTTGATGGGTTGCCTTCCACGGAATCTCTTACCGAGCTAAGGGGCGTCGACAAGATCAACATGGATGCCGTCACCGATGCCAGCCAGATGTTTGCCTATAACCAGAACCTGAAATCGATCGGCGGTATCGGCAAGCTGCAGGTTTCGAATGTGAACAGTATCGCTTCCATGTTCTGTGACGATTGGGCGTTGACCGAACTTGATTTGCACGCTTGGAACACGAAGAATATCACGGATATGTCCTATGCCTTCGCCATGGATAATCCTGCGTACTATGGCAGCGGCATGTCTGATTCCGAGAAGAATATGAACAGCCATCTTGCTTCCATTGATCTTTCCGGATGGAATACTTCTGCGGCGACTAATTTGAGCAGAATGTTCACCGGGTGCTCCAGGCTTGTTGCGCTTAAGGGTATTGCTTCGTGGCAAACCGGTTCTGTGCAGAGCATTAATGGCATATTCTGGAATTGCTACAAGCTTTCCACGCTCGATCTTTCGCGTTGGGACATTTCGAGCATATGGGATATGGATTCCGCGTTCCGGAACTTCGGCAAGGAAGCTGGTCATGTTGACCTGGCCTCGTTGAAGGGTTGGGATTTCGCCGGTCGGTCAGTTGACGTGAGCAACATGTTCGATGGTTGCGCGGCCGAGACCCTGCCTGTCGCCGGTTGGAGTATGGGTGGCGTTCCTTACACGCAAGGCATGTTCAGCAACATGCCCAACCTCAAGACGCTGGATGTCTCGAAATGGGATACTCGCAACGATGGGGATATGGGCAGGATGTTCCAGAATGATCCGAAGCTTGAGTCCGTGGATGTCAGCAATTGGAAGACCGACAATCTTCGTGAGACGTCTGATATGTTCAATGGCGATTCTTCGTTGACCAGCGTCGGCAGCATGGCTGCCAATGCTGGTACAGGGGCTTGGAAGGTCGAGGACTACTTCTATAGCGCGATAAACATGTTCAAGGATTGTCCGAAGCTTAAGTCGCTGGATCTGAGCGGTTGGAATTTGCGTTACGCAGCTTCGGATTATAAGCATATAGAGCATGTCGGCAATAACACCTATTGCCATGCAGACCTTGGCATTGACAATATGTTCTCGGGCGATTCCGCGCTTGAAAGCCTTGATTTGTCTGGCTGGAATGTTCCGCATGTGACGACGGTGAAGAATATGTTTGCCGGCACGTCGAGCCTTAAGAACCTGGATCTTTCCGGTTGGGATGCCAGCTCGGTCACGAGCTTCAGCAACACATTCACTGGAGCGGGCGCGCCTGACGGCATGAAGCTTGATCTCTCCAACTGGAAGGTCAACAATACCGTCAGTATTGAGCTGCCGTTGCGTGACGCCAATGTGTCGGCTGTCGATCTCACCGGTTGGGACACGACGGCAAATACCGGCTTCCAGCCGCGCTTCTCGGCCAAGCTGCGTCAGTTGACCGTCGGGCCGAAAACGGTTCTGCGTCCGGAATACTTCGTTGAAGGCGTTGAACCCGGTGGCCTCACTCGCGGTATTAGCCAATACACCGGCCAATGGGCCGAGGCGAGTGCCAAACCGAATGCCGTGCAGACTTGCACCGCTGCTGACGGATCCAGTTACACAGCGCATGGCGAGGCCTGGAACAGCTGCGGCCGTCCGGCCGGTACCGGCGCCACGGCTGCGATGATGAACCAAGCCAATGCGCATCCGCACGAGGCCACTTACCTCTGGGAGCAGCACGCACTGGTGCATTTCGCAGGTCTTGACCCCACCAAGCCGACGGCTTCCTACGACGATACCGCGATGGCTCCGAAGGACCTTTACGGCGCTGACGGGGAATCCATCAAAGTCGACGACAATACCACGCCGGTCGACGTACATGGTATGTTCTTCACGCTTCCTGAGGAATTGAAGGCCGAGGATTACAAGAACGTCGGCTGGCTGCGCGATGACGATCCCATGGCGGATATTCAGAAGTCGCAAACGAGGATGTGGGTTCCCGGCGGTGAATGGGTGGTGCGTGCCATGTGGGAGGAGAACAAGCCCACGCCTAAGCCCGAGCCGAGTGTTCCCGCGACGCCTAGTAAACCTGGCAACCCGGGTACGTCGAGCAAGCCTGAAACACCCGACAACTCCAGTAACCAGAATGGTTCTACGAATCAAACTCAGCCTTCCAAGCCGAGCAATCCGTCCGCTTCGAAGAATCCGACTCAGCCTGCTGTGCCTGCCGGTTCTGCCAATCAGACCCAACCGGGCAAGCCTTCCAAGCCGGAAGCATCGGATAGCGGTTCGGCTTCCGGTCCGGCCGCATCTTCTGACGGTGGTCTGGCTGTTGCCGGGCAGTCTTCGGTGATTCTTCCGGTGCAGGCTCCTCTGGCTGCGCAGCCCGTGCTTGCCCAGGCTCTTCCGGCGCTTCCGGCGGCTTCTGCGGTTCGGAACACCGTCTCCCCGTCTGGTGTTGCCGCTGGGGCCGCAGCTCCGCAGGCAAACGCGCTTGGCGGCGGGGTGAACAGTGGTGCCCCGGCTCCGCGTGTACAGACTCCGAGTCCGTCGTGTATTGAGAACGAGGGAGTGGCGTATGTGTTGGATGCCGCTGGCTATGTGGTGCCTACGGTGGAGCATTGCTCCACCGCGTCGAGTGCCGCGCCGGTGAGCGCTAACAATCGTTCTACGTTCCCGTGGTGGATCGCGCTGCTGCTGCTCCTGTTCCTGATTCCTCTGGCGAAGCGCAACAGGTTCGTCATCTATGCCCGTCACCGTTCCCCGGAGGAGACGGAGCGCTGACAGGACAAAGGCAAGCGTTGAAGTAACCAGTCAAAGCTGATTACCTAAAGCCGGAAATGAAATAAGTGAGGGCTGCAGATCATTATCCGCAGCCCTCACTTGCATAGTTTTCAGGCCGGGCTTGTAGCGGTTTTGCAAAGCGATACCGCTACATATAGAAATCGGCAGGTCGTGCCTCCGCTTTGCGACATGCGGAGCCGGCTTATTTTCAAGCCATCGTTGGCTCGTCGTCTATGGATACGACCAGGCCGCCGACACCAGGTTCGGCAGATTGCTTCGTGCGGCGGATTTGCCGCAATTGGTGATATGGAAGTCGCATGGAGCGAGTTGGAATCGACTGATTTGTCGCGATAATAAGGTCCCGCTGGCGATTTAAGTAAGATTGCCAGCGGGACCTTATTATGACTTTGGTTGATTGAAGAGGTTACTCCAGACCGATGCTGCGCATGTCGTGAATAGTCAGGCGCGTCGGGGTCAGTGTGCCGGATTCCGCGGAAAGGCGGATGGCGCGGGGGCCGTCGGACGGGTAGCTGTAGGAGCTCAGGACGTGACGGCCGTCGTTGACGTAGACCTCGACCGAACCGCGATCGACGTAGACGTGCAGCTTCAGCTCGTCGGCGTTCAGTTCGGCTTCGGTTAACTTGGCTGCACGGTAACCGCGATCGCCGCGGGCGGCAGCCTGACGGTCGACCACCACGGTGCCGGCTTGCGCGTCGAAGGCGACGTAGGTGTAGGAGCCGTCGGGGGTGGCGTGGACCTTCAGCCCCGCGCGTTCGGCGGTGGTGTGCTTCAGGTCGATATCCAGCTCGATCTCCACGGCCTCGGCGTCCTCGTCAAGAAGAATCTCCTCGTTGGCCTCAAGCGGACGGGCGGAATGCTCGAAGGTGTTGATGCGCAGCTTGTCGATTTCAGGCACCGGCACCGTGCGCAGGTCGCCGTCAGGGCCGAGAGTGCATTCGCGTGGCAGGGTCATCTGGCCACACCAACCGTCGGATTGCATGGGCGCGTTCTCGCTGAACGGGCTCATCCAGCCGTACATGATGCGACGGCCGTTGGCCTCGAAGGACTGGGGCGCGTAGTAGTTGGCGCCGCAATCGAGCAAACGCAGACCGGTTTCTGGCTTGAACGGCTCGCCAGGTGTCCAGGTGCCGATCATATAGCCGGCGTTGTTTTCGTTGCGGTTCATATAGCCTTGCGATTTCGAGCCCATCGCCGAAAAGACGATGACCCACTTGGTGTTGCCGTCCTTGTCCTTCAGGGGGAAGAAGTCGGGACATTCGAGCATGAACACATCCGGGTCCGGGTCGTCGAAGAGGACGTACTGGAATTCCCAGTTGGTCATGTCCTTGGAGGTGTACAGCCAGATCTGGCCGTGACCGTCGATGGTGGAGACACCATGGATCATCGTCCACACGCCGTCCTGCTTCCAGACTTTCGGGTCGCGGAAGTGGTCTTTGGCCTTGTCCAATGGGCAATCGATCACCATGCCGAGCTTGTTCAGCTTGGTGGCGTCGTCGTCTTCGGCCACAGCCTCCATCTGCACCTGCCACTGGCCCTCGGAACTGTCCTTGCCGTTCATCCAGCGATGGCCGGTGTAATAGAAACGCAGCTTGTCGTCGTCATCGATGACGGCGCAACCGGAGAAGACGCCGTCCTTTTCCTCTTCAAGGCTGGGGGCCATCGCAATCGGATCGCGGCGCCAGGAAACCATGTCGGTACTGGAAACGTGACCCCAGTGCATCGGGCCCCATTGGGTGCCGTAGGGGTGAAGCTGGTAGTAGACGTGCCAGCGGCCTTTGTAGTAGCACAGGCCGTTCGGATCGTTGATCCAGCCGGCGTTCGAGGCGATGTGGAACTTGGGATACCAGCGGTCCACGCGTTCCAGCTCGAGCTCGTCGACGCTTGCCTCGGCTTTGGCAAGTTCCTTGTCATGGTCGTGGATCTCATGGTAAACGGGATATGTGGTGGTCATCTTTGATACCTTTCTTGCGGTTTGTTTGCGGGACGACTCTGAGAAGATCTCACGATTCGTTATCGTCCGCTATGATGTAAAACCTTTCACATTGCACAATATTACTCATGCCGTGGCCCATATCGTTATGGAATGTCGTGAAAGGGTTTTGAATTTTATCCAATATCCGGCTGGTGCCTCGGTCGGTAGAGGGCGATGAACACCATGCGAACCGAAGCGCCAGCCGGATAGTCGATCAGGCAGAGACCTGAGCCTGATCCTGGCTCTTGGCCGCTTCCATCTTCTTGCGGTCCTTGATGCGGATGAACGGATCGCCGCCCACCTGCTGGTCGTCCTTCTTGATGATGAAGAAGCCGTAAATCAAGGCGAGGATGACGATGCCGGAAATGGTGAAGAAGGTCTTCTGCGGGCCGAGGGCGTCACGCAACGCACCCAGCGGGTGGGACATCAGCACCTGGCCGACCTGCGAGGCGATCTGGAAACCGACCATGTAAAGCGTGGCCGATAGCTTCGTGTCGTAATGCAGCGTGAAGTAGCGGAAGACAGGCAGCATGAAGAGCGGGGTCTCGATGGCGTGGAACATCTTGACGAAGGAGATCATCACCGGGTCGTGGAAGACGCCGCACAGGCCGATACGCAGGAACATCACGCAGGTGCCGAGCAGCAGCGAATTGCGTACGCCGATGTGGTCCATGATGATTGGGACAACGCCCATCATGATCGATTCGCAGAACACTTCGCAGGCGTTCAGGACGGAGTACCATTGCGCGCCTTGGTCGGGGTTGGCGAAGAGGCTCTTGTAATAGCTCGGGAACATCTGCTGGTCGAAAACGGTGTAGAAGGTGTTGGTGAAGATCACGAAGATGATCAGCAGCCACAGCGAACCCATCGTCAGCACGGAGACCATTTCCTTGACGGTCGGGTTGGTGCGCGGCGCGTTGGGGTCGGCCTCCTTCTTGAGTTCTTCCTTCTGTTCTTCAGGACGCCAGAAGACGTAGATGCACAGCATGCCGAGGCCGAAGAGGGAGCCGAGCCAGAAGTTGTACATCATGCTCTTGTTGAACAGGAAGCCGGCGACGAGGGCCACGATGGCGTAGCCGAAGGAGCCCCATGCGCGGGACTGGCCGTATTCGAAGCCGAACTTGCGGCTATAGCGCTCGGTCAGTGCCTCGACCAGTGAGCAGCCGGCCATGAAGCCTGCCGAAAGCACGACGGAGCCGATCAGGACACCGATGAACTTGGTGGTGCCGCCGGCCTTGAGCATTGGGGTGTAGATGAACTGCGCGAACGGGCCGACGAAGGCCGCGATGCAGGAAATCACGATCACCAGACGGCGCTTGATGCCCAGGTTGTCCTGGATGACGCCGTAGACGAACATAATGATAAGAGTGACCAGCGAATTGGCGGAGTAGATATCGCCTTGCTGGGCCGCGGTCATCCCGAGGCCCTTCGGTTCTGGGCTTGTCAGCCAGATCGAGAAGAAGGACCACCAAATGCCCCACGAGCAGAAGAACATGAAAATACCTGCGGAGCTCTCAAGATATGAGGGGTTCCGATAGGTTCTGGCACCTTTGACTGCCATAATCGTCACCTTTCTAGTCAAGTGTCGCTGCCGCGCGACGCTTCCACCACAGTTTCCGTTTGTTCTTTGCGGCATTGCCTAAAGTGGGAAACTGAAAGAAAATATAGGACGAGAATCGATTCACGTCAAATTGTAAAACGATTCTCGTGTTTCTTGATAAATAATATATAACACACGGGAATATGTATAAATAAGCGGTTCAATTTTTCATTTTCGACTTATTGTTTTGCTTTATGAACCGGCATCGGAAACTTTTACGTTCAGAATTTAACATAAAATATTTGAAATTACTATAAAATAGTTTAAATAATATCTAAAAAATTTCGCCGCCTGACATCGCTGCATACAACCTGTATACAACAACGCCAAGCGGCGAAATTATCTATAAATCGCTACGTTCGCGACTCACACATTCAGCAGCTGCTTGATCTGCTCGAACTGCTGCTCGGTGAGCTGGACGGCGGGCCTGCGGATGTCCGTGGAAATCGGGCCTTCCTCGGCCTTGACCGCGCCCTTGATGGCCGAGACAAACAGATCGGCCGTGTCGTAGATCGCCATCAGCTTGTTGATCTTCTTGGCGCATTCGAGCGAAGTGGCATAGTCGCCGGACAGATAGGCTTCGTTCATCTTGTGGAAGAGTTCCGGCTTGGCGTTGGTCAGGCCGCAGATCACGCCGTTGCCGCCGGCGATGCGGTTAGGAGTGTAATACTCGTCGAAGCCGGAGAAGACGCGGAAGTCGGGGTTGACCGGACGGACCGCGGCGATCATCTTGCGGGTGTGGCTGATGGTGTCGACGGTGTCCTTGATACCGACGATTTCCGGATGGGCCTTCACCAGTTCCGCGACCAGCGCCGGCGAGAGATCCATGCCCGTGCGAGGCGGGAAGTTGTAGAGGATCACCGGGATGGACGTGGCTTCGCAGATCATCGCGTAATAATCCTTGGCCGAAGCGTCGGACGGGCCGAAGTAATACGGAGCGACGGCCACAACGGCATCGGCACCGGCCTTGGAGGCGTAGCGGGTCAGCTCCACGACCTCGTCAGGATTGGTGCCGCCAACGCCGATGAACACATTGGTGCGGCCGGCAACGCGCTTGACGGCGAAGTCCGTGACCTTCTCCTTTACATCCAGCGGGAACGCGTAGAACTCACCGATACTGCCGAAGATGAGGATGCCATCGATGCCGGCCGTGACCAGATGGTCCAGATGCCTGCCCCATGCCTCGTAGTCTATGTCACCGTTCTCCTTGGTGATGGTGATGGATGGGCAAATGACTCCATCGAGATTCTTGTTCATATTCATTGGCTCCTTTGCTTGAGCGGGCAACAATCCGCCAGGATGGTGGGTTGCTGCCAAATTTTTTATTGGTTTGGCTTGATGCCACTCCGTTGCTGAAAGCTTTAACAGGTTTCAGAGTACGGAAATCTTGACGACGATCTTATGCACGTGTTGCGGCTTGCCGTCGACCATGCCGCGCGCGGCGTGCATGTCTTCGGGGTAGACCAGCACGTAATGGTGGTCGGTCAGAAGCGCCCGGTTGTGGTGCTCTGGGTGCGGATAGAAAATGATGTCGTTTTCCTTGTTGTATTCCGTGTTCGGCTCCACCGTGCCGGTGTCCCACCAGCGCACGTATTCCTCGCCGGAAAGCATGTAGTGCAGGTCGATGTGGTCGTAGTGGCTTTCGTAGCTGATAGTGTCGTAATCGGCGGTATCGTAGCTCTGCAGCAGCAGGACGATGGAATCGTCGAGCGGATAGCTTCCGTCCGGCTTGGCGGCCAGCTCGCTTTCGTGGCTGATCAGATAGGCGATGGTCTTGTCGATGCGGGCGCGGACTTTGGGATCCGTGCGATACGATTTCGCATTCCCGTTTTCCATATGATTCTCCTTAATCTAATATGCGGATTTAGGCGGATTCGCAGCCGGATAGCCGGTTTCGGCGACTAGGCCGCGAATCCGTTCGAAGGTATAAAGCGTGGCTCTTGTTCAGAACAGCAGCACGGACGCAGCGGCCATGATGAAGATGGAGCTGATCCATGCCACCGGCACGCCGTTGAACAGGAAGGTCTTGGTGTCCAATCCCGTGTATTCCAGCGACCAGGCGTTCCAGGACTGTGTGAAGCAAGCGGAAATGCCGATCATGGAGGGGATGACCATCAAAGCGTAGAGGAACCAGACGTTGAACGTGCCAAGGCTCAGCAGCAGGGTGATGGTCGCCGCGCCTGCGCCGTAAAGCTCGAGCGGGCCGCGGAACAGGGCCAGCGGGGCGAGTACCAGGACGATGATGATGAGGATGAGTTCGTTGTTCGGGATGACGTGGGCCAGCATCGGGGTGACCACGCCGACCGCTTTGATGGCGGCGGCCTGGAACATCATCAGGCAGAAGAGCATGATGAGCAGCCCGCCGATGTCGCCGATGGCGGTTTTGGCGGTGGAGCCGATGATGCTGACCAGCTTCTTCATCGAGTTCATGTTGCCGGTCAAGAGGAAGGCCAGGATAGTCGCCAGAAGCAGCGACGGAACGGCGGGCCACTTGAAGAAGATGCTCAGAGCGGCGGGGACGATCGGCAGAACGTAGGTGACCGGGGAAACCTTGGCCCATTCCTTGTCGTTGCCGACACCGCCGATTTCGTAAGGCTTGCCGTTGCGGATGGTCTTGGAGCGAACCAGGATGAAAAGAATGATGACGATCATCTGGATGACCATGGCCGCGATGCCGAAGCGCAGGTAGTGGTCACCCCAGGCGACGACCTGCCCGTCCGGGGACTTGTAGCCCTGGAAGAACGGCTGGAACTGTACGAAGATGACGCTGTTGATCCACATCGCCGCGCCGATGGAAAGCGTGAAGACGGGGACGGCGATCTTCTTGGGAACGCCGAGCGAGCCCATGATGGGGAAGAGGATCGAGCCGATGGCCACTGCGGAACCGACGCCGTACGCGCTGGTGAAGATGAGGCAGGTGACCAGGGCGATCAGGATGGTGGCGATGACGGGCTTGTCCTTGCCGACGCGGACCGTGAGCTTGCTGATGCCGGCGGCGATGCCGGTATCGACCAGCACGCGTCCGAACCAAGCGCCGAGGATGATCTGCACGGCGGTGGAACCGTAATTCACGGCGGGCGTCGAGAAGATGTCCGTAATGAAATTAAACGGTTTGGCAATGCCGAACGCCACGGCGATGAAGTAGATGCCCGTCCAGAGCACTGCCATCGAGAAGAACGCGATGGTAAGGTTTCCGCCTTTCACGGAAAATATGACGAATCCTATAAACGTCAAAGCTAGCAATATCGCTACTATGGCAGATCCCATTATCAGCCCCCAAAATATTTAGTCAAACAGACGTTGTCTAACTTGATTAACCAGTTGTTCCCCCAATTGGTTAATTTCACAGTAACGCCATCGAGGCAAAAGCTCAAACGACTTGTTTCGTTTGGGTGTCGGTTTTTAAAGTGGCGGTTTTTGAAAAGTGTTGAAAAATAAGTGAAGTGCGTCACAGGAGGTTGGGAAAAATTAAGCTGTGGGAAAAATTTTGGGAGAAAAGGCGGGTTTGGTTTATGGCTACCTTTGTTGTTTTCGGGAGGTCTTCGAATGATTTTGGCCGGATGCTTGGTTTTCCGCTGGTTGGTGCCGAGTGCACTTTCCTAAAGCAGACTGGCTGTGATTCCTGCGACATGCGGGTTTCTTGGCATTGCTGACACGGCGGGATCCATGCCTGTTTTGTCAGCAATGCTGATTGTCGCGGACTACTTTTCGGATGTGCCGACCAGCGAGCCGCGCTCGAGCAACTTGCAGCGGATACGTACCGGATTCGGGGTGTCGAGCGACGGAATTTGCGCGGCGGTTTGGTTTTCGTCGGGAGCAGCGTCATCAAGCGTGCGGTTTTCGATCATCGAAATCAGCTTGCGAGCGCCCCAATAGCCCATTTCATAATGGGGCAGCTCGAGGGTGGTTGGGCGGGGTTCGAAGGTCTCCTTGATGATGCGGTTGTTGTCGATGCCGACCACGGAGATGTCACGGCCGACTTGCAAACCTCGCTGGGCCGCGCACTGGTAGACGTACCAGGTGCGGGCATCGTTGAAGCAGAAAAAGCCGTCCGGTTGCTGTTCGTCGAAGAGCGTGGAGACGGTTTT
This sequence comes from Bifidobacterium sp. ESL0745, assembly GCF_029433335.1. Lineage (NCBI taxonomy): Bacteria > Bacillati > Actinomycetota > Actinomycetes > Bifidobacteriales > Bifidobacteriaceae > Bifidobacterium > Bifidobacterium sp. ESL0745. The sequence goes on along the minus strand of NZ_JAQTHX010000003.1, from coordinate 192,410 downwards.
GAGGGCTGGGCCGTCGTTTGGCACTTTTGCCGCCAGACCGGGGTTGAAGGGTATTCTGGCGTCGGCTAGCGCCTGCTTGTAGCCTTTGAAACGCAATGGCTCGGCGATGAGATTATCGCTGCAGCCGATGTAGGCGATGCGCTTGGCGCCTGCCTCGGCCAGGCGTTTCGTGGCGTCGTAGCCGATGGCGACCTCGTCAGGGGTGATATACGGCACGCGTCCGTCGGCATCGTTGGCATTGATCAGCACGGTTTTTTCGTTCTTGAGGCTGGCTGGGATGTGAGAGATTCTGTCATACATTTTTGCATAGAGATAGCCGTCGACCCCGTAACGTTTCAGGGCGGCGATTTCGCTGGTTTCGTCGGCATTGCCGTCTGTGTTGACCAGCAGCATCATGTAGCCCAACTCGCTGGCCGCGTCCTGCGCGCCGAGGATCATCCCGCCTGCGTACGGGGTGGTGGCGATCTCTTCGCTGATGAAGCCGATGGTGTGTGTGCGGCTGGTGCGCAGGGAGCGGGCGAGGGGATTGGGTCGGTAGCCCATTTTCTTGGCGGTTTCGCGGATGTGCTCGGCAAGTTCCTTCTTGACGTGCCCGTCCTCGCGATGGTTGAGCGCCATCGAAACGGCTGTCACCGACGCCCCGGCTTTCTGCGCTACCTCTTTGATCGTGGTCATGGTTTGTATAATAACTGCCGCCCGTGATGCGGCAGGGCTTATGAGCGTTACGTGTTGAAATGAATTATTTGTATTGCGGGATTGTCATTGTTGTCGCAGGACATCGTCGTGACTGCCGGTTCTCGTCAGGGTTAAAGTCAATGAATTTCGTGAAAGTTGATAAACAAGTAACCAATCACCTTCGATGTGTAACTCGCGAAAGGCTTTAAGATTCCCCTTCAACGCATGGTCGCGGTATTTGGTGGATAATAAAGACTTGTCTTGTGACTGCAACGTGTCGAGGGCATCATTGAGTTTCGTCATGTCGTAGTGCTTGCGTTTGAGTCTGCGTACGTCTCGCAGAAAAGCGGGTTCGTAAAATACGTCAAGCATTATTGATGATGTCCTTCATCTCGTCGATGCTGCCTGCGTGAATCGGCTGTTCCTGCGCGGTTTTGAGTATCGACTGTTCGAATGGCGTAGCTGTGGTGGGTCTGAAAGGCAGGCCTCCATCACGTACCGATTGGGCTAGAAATAGATTGACTGCGGTGCCCAGATCGATGCCGAGGGAATCAAAAAGCTGTTCTGCTTGTTCCTTAAGGGTTTTCTTGGTGCTGATTTGTATGCGTGTGCGTGCTACTGCCGTCATATTATCTCCTTTATGAGTAAATTATACTTTAATACAAGTTAAAAATGCAAATGTTATGAAACTTATCGGCTCTACAATATCCGCGGTTAATCCTGAGAGTTCGGTATCTAAATCTGATAGAATATCCAGAGGAATAGGGCATGACGATAGTTGAATGCCTGCAATGAAAGATGCGAACTCAAGTGGGTAGAACGAAGAAATCGCTGAAGGCCGCTTTTGGTGCGTTGATGGCGGCAATATTGATGCTGTCGATGGCGGTGGTGACTACTTCCGACTCGGCGCTCGCGGATACGCCAGCTGCAGATAGTGAATTGGCCACGGCGGCGCTTGACAAGCTGCCCGTCAAGGGGCGCGCACCCAAGACCGGTTATAAACGCACCAAATTTAGCAAGGCCTGGGCCGACGTCGACCGCAATGGCTGCGACACTCGTAACGACATTCTGAGACGTGACCTTAAAGACAAGAAATTCAAGGCCGGAACCAATGATTGCAAGGTGATGTCGGGCACGCTCGATGACCCGTACACCGGCAAGACCATTCATTTCAAGCAGGGCAAGAAGACGTCGTCCAAAGTGCAGATCGACCATGTCGTCGCGCTTTCGAACGCATGGCAGACCGGCGCGCAGAAGCTTACTGCGGACCAACGCAAGCAGATGGCGAACGACCCGTATAACCTGCTGGCGGTCGATGGAAAGGCCAACCAGCAGAAAAGCGACGGTGACGCCGCGACCTGGCTGCCCAAACAGAAGTCCTACCGTTGCGCGTACGTTTCGCGTCAGATCGGCGTGAAAACCAAGTACGACTTGTGGGTCACCAAGGCCGAAAAAGCCGCGATGCAGCACGTGCTTGCATCCTGCCCGACGCAAGTGGTTCCGGTTGATGATGGGCCGTTCGCGCTGAACGGCGTGGGGCTGCAGAGCGGTGTGCGGACGGGCGCCGTTCCTCAGAGTTCCGGCAACTCCGGCCAGGCTAGTGGTAGCAATGCAGGTTCCATCCAGCCCGTTCCCGTTCCGGTTCCCGTTGCTGCGTCCAAGTCTTCATCTGCTCCGGCTAAGCGCACTCGTACAAAGCGCACTCATGTAAAGCGCGCCCACGCTAAGCCTGCTCCTGCCCCTGTCGCACCTGCACCTGCCCCGGCTGCGTCTGCCGTTCCGCAAGGCGGTGGCGACGTGTACTACAAAAACTGCGCTGCAGTCCGTGCCGCCGGCAAAGCCCCGATTTACGCCGGCCAGCCTGGTTATCGCGCTGCCCTCGACCGCGATCGCGACGGAATAGCCTGCGAAAAATAAGCTATGGGCAAGTTGCTTGTAATTTGCTTATTGGAAGCGATACGCCTTCAATGAGCCGTGTTGAGAGTGCGGGCTGCAGCCTATATATTGGATATAGATTTACTGATAATTTTTCTTATTGTTGGGAGTAATTATGGTTTGGGCTTGGATGCATTTGGTTGTTGGAGTGGTGCTGGTCGTCGCGGTGGCCGTGGGGCTACTGGGGCCGGCGAAGATGACCAAGATCTGGGCGATGATTGCCCGCGTCTGCTATATCCTCATTATTGTGAGCGGCATCGTGCTGATTGTGCACGCCTGGCCGCATATCACTGTGCTGCTGGTGGTCAAGATCGTTCTTGCGATTGCGCTGATTGCGCTCGCGGAAATCGGTTTCGCCAAGAAAAGCAAGGATACGGCGTCGGCCGTTGCCATTTGGGTTCCGATTGCGCTGGTCATCGTGGTCATGGTGGTCGGCCTTGTGGTCTCCCACGGTTTCCCGCTCATCATGAAGTAAAAATAATTACGGTTACTCCGGTTTTACAAGGCGAGGCGCTTCAGTAGATGCTTCGCCTTTGTTGTATATGCCGATTCTTGTTTAGTATTGTTATTTATTTACTTTCCGCGGATTGCATTATTGCGACACGCAAAACAGGATACGCAAATCGTGAAGTGACTGTATAATGAAGTTTTGTTGCCCCTCTGGCTCAATGGTTAGAGCAGCGTCCTTTTAAGTCGTGGGTTGTGGGTTCGAGTCCCACGGGGGGCACAAGTAAGGTATCGTCCTTTGGAGGTGCCTTTTTTCGTTTTGGTTCCGTTGCGGTCTTGAAACTCGTTGGGTCGGTATCCGAATGAATCAGATACCGACCCGCGGCTATTAACTAGAGGACAATGCAAGCGCCCTGGCTATTGGCATCGTCTTCCAAAGCTTATTTGCCCGACTTTATTGTGCAGGCGGATAGTGTCATCGTTGACATCGTGCTGGTGGCCATTGGCGGCTACCTGGTGATGATGGATTTCCGGGATGGGATCTCTGATTGGTGAAATTTACCCGTGCGGTTCGGGCAGGCCTTTTGGGGTGGGGTGTATTTTTGCGTTTTCGACGGGGAATGTGGGTGAGTGACGTTTTAGCTGCTTTCAAGCACATTGACGTTGGAGTGAGCGGTTTGATATGGCGGGAGGCCTAATAATTGGGTGGGCTGCCAATGACAGATTTTGGCGGGTCAACGGTGCATTGGTAGTAGTGAATATTGTTAAATATCATTCGAAATATATAATTATATGCTCAGGATGAAAATCAATAGTTAATTATTGATAATTTATTGTATTTTCGAACCCTTTAAGCTCTATATTTTAGGGAAACGTTGGCAAGTATCGAATTCCCTTTATCCCTCGCCGTTAAGCACGACGGACATTAATCGGTAACTTGTGGCGATTTTCAAATGGCTAAAAATCGCCATATCGAGAATGTTAAAAAGTCCCGTTACCTGCGCTTATGGCCGTCTGGCCAATGACGATTTCGATTTTGGCGGCAAGTTCGATATCAGCAAGGTCTGAGGTACAGAAGATATGTTCTTCGGCACCTATAAATTGATCCGGATAACATTGGCGCCAATACAAAATTCAAGGCTCACCGTGTCGGTTTGTCTGTCTGTGGGAGTCTCGGAAGAACTCCTGGTCGGCCAAACCGGCTACTTCGCAGTCCGTTTCGGCTTCGGCGTTGGCCAAGGGCAATCGTGTGAAACCCGGTACCGCGGCCTCGGTTGTGAACGCCACCAAAGCAAGGCCGGTGCCGGCGTGGATTCTGCTTGTGATTTTCATCGCTATAATGGTGCTCTTCGCGGTTATAAGGCGACACAATGGCTTCGTGGTCGTTCAGCATCGCGCGCCGGAAACGGCTCAGTGAGTGGCTGGTGAGTAGGTCCTGGCAGGATAGCCCTGGACAAAACGGAACACGGGGCTCGTGATGCAACCCGCCACGAGCCCCGTGTCTTTTGTGCTCCCGGTTTCAGAACTGCCCGAGCGCTTCGAGCTTTGTCTTGAGATCGGTGGCGCTGGGTTCGACCTCGAAACTGCCGTCACGGAATACGACGACCGGGATGTGCTTTTGGCCGCTGATTTCGATGGCTTTGGCCTCGGCTCCGTCATCGTGCTCGATATCGTGCCAGTTGTAGGTGATGCCGAAACGGTCGAGCGCCGCCTTCGCACGCCTGCAGTCGCCGCACCAGTCGGCTCCGTAGATTTCAATGGTTGCGCTATTTGAGTCTGCCATGACTGTGTTCCTTTTGAGCAATCGTATGTCTTTCCGGCTTGGTTATTGGCGTATCTGGCGATAAGCGATAAAACGTGGGCGGAAAGACCAAAGACCGTGAGCCTTTGGCCTATACGATTTAGTTAAATCCGATAATATTTTCAGCTATATGATAACCCATGCGGATAATCCAGCGACCGACTGAGCCGGGTAGATTGATAGCGCGGGACGGCAGCTGCCTCCGGACATCGCGCGCGATTTGGGGCGAAACGTTGCGCTGGTTTTCCCACAACTCCTGCTTGATCTGGTAGTTCGCCGGTTTGCGTGAAAGGATGAGGAAGACGCTGGCCACCACAGACTCGATCGAAAGGAAATGAATCATATAGCGATAAAGGCCGTCAGAAACGGTGCCGTGCTCGGGAGTGGCGGCAACCATCGCGCGGTTGACGCGCACAAGCTGGTCCACGCGACGGATCATCACGTCGGTCTGCACGCTTTGCCCGTCGCGGCCGATGAAGTAGTGGTAAAGCGGCGTGCTTATGTACATCAGCGATTTGACCCAGGGGAATGGCTGGTAGGCGTAGATGAAATCGACGTAGAACGTGTGCTCGGGCAGCTTGGTCTTGGCTTGCCGCAACACCTCCGTGCGGAAAATCAGCGCATGCATGATCATGTATTGCGCGATACCGAAGCGTTTGAGATTGTCCCAGCCGAGGCGCCGGTCCGCAACCATCACATTGTCGAATTTCACGACGTGCTTGCGCCGTTTGCCAATCTTGTCGTAGACGTAATCGGTGACAAACATGTCGATCGGGTCGCTGGCGTCGCGCTGTTGATATATTACATCCATGAGCTGTTTGAGGGATCCCTGACCCACCCAATCGTCGGCGTCGACGACTTTGAGATACATGCCTTTCGCGTTGGCGACCCCGGTATTGACCGCACCGCCGTGGCCCTTGTTGGTCTGGTGGATGACGCGAATGATTCCGGGTTTTGCCGCCGCAAGCCGATCCGCAAGTTCCGGGGTGCCGTCGGACGAGCCGTCGTCGATGATCAGCACCTCGATGTCGTCGCTGTCGGGATTCGCGGTCAGCGACGAGACGCAACGCTCAAGGTAGGTGTCCATATTGAATGTGGGCACTACGAAGGTGAGCATTTTCGAGCTTGTTTGCGGCATGGTTCCTCGTTATGGGTATTCGCGGCGTTGGTGCGGCGAAACAAGCCCAACTTACCATGTAAGCCTGAGAATGGCGGGCGCGGGCGCATGAATTGCGTTGCTCCCGACGTAAGTTGCGCAAAAGCGTTAGTGGTTTGATTTTGCGATTGTCTATTTTTACGGCTTTGTGTCTTTTGAAGATTTTAGGATTCGGCGTCGCTTGAATTATCGCCATTATTGGAGTGCTTGTCGGTGCTCGTCTTATTGGTGCCGTCTTTGCTGTCGCTGTCACCGTCATTATCGTCCGCATCGTCATTGCCGGCGTTCGCTTTGGTGTCATCGTTTTCGCGGTTGTTATCGTTCTTATGGCTTTTGCGGCTCCGGTCGTCAGCCGTGGCTTTCAAATCGCCTTCGAACTGCAGCTTCGGCTTGGCTTCAAGGCGCGAAAGTCCGTGCCAGGCGAGATTGACGATGTGCGCGGCAAGCTGTTCCTTGCTGATTTTCTTTTGGTTCGCTGCCCAATACTGGCCGGTGAAAACGGTCATGCCGACGAGCATCTGCGCGTAATACGGCACGCCTTTTGCCGGCAGCTTGTGCTGTTTGAACGCTTTGGTGAGGATCTCCTCGACGCGAAGACTGACGTCACCCAAAAGCGAACTGAATGAGCCAGCCGGGTCTGTGGTGGGGGAGTCGCGTACAAGTACGTTGAAGCCCTCCGAGTTCTCTTCTATATAAGTGAGTAAGGCAAGTGCTGTGCGTTCCACGATCTGGCGCGGATGAGTGTCACCGGCGGAAAGCGCATCGATTAATGTACTGGTCAATTTCTGCATTTCACGATCGACGATGACGGCGTAAAGCCCTTCCTTGCCTCCGAAATGCTCGTAGACGATCGGCTTCGAAACCTTTGCGGCGGCCGCGATTTCCTCGACGCTCACTGCCTCGTAGCCCTTCGCTGCGAAAAGCCCGCGCCCGATGGCGATGAGCTGTTCGCGGCGCTGGTACGAGGTCATTCTGGAAGCATTCGACATAGTTATATTGTAAATGACGCACGCCCAAGGCTCACACCAACCCATGGTTACCAAAAGAAACCATGGGAATACGTACAGTATCTTTTGATAACCATGGGTTGGTGTGAGCGTGTGCCGAGTACCCTGCGTCGGGTCTCGCCAATAATCTTGAAGCATGAGTCTTACTATGAATCCCATGCTGATTGTTCTGGCGCTGGTTGTTGTCGCCGTCGTGCTTATTGCCGTGGTCGCGCTGATTGTGCATTCGCATAAGAAAAACAGCACGAATGTGCAGAATACCAACGTTTCCAAGAGCGCACAGGGTGCTGGTCCCAACGCATCGAGCAGTGCTGTCGATGATAATAAGGAATCGGCTGAAGCCGCTGGCAGCGTCGGGAAGACGAATGCTTCAAATCGCGACAGGTCAGGACAAGCGGAATCTACATCGAAAAATGAGCAGAATAACAAGGGTTCTGACGGAAAATCTTCGTCCCAGCGAGAATCTGGGGTAACCGAAAAGAACGAAGCTCGGCCAAATGCGTCCGCTGAAGGTTCTGCCGACAACGAAGTCATTTCCGATTCCTCAGCTGAAAGTACCCATGACGAGTCGACTGCTTCCGATTCTTCCGCAGAGGGTTCAGCCAGTGGCGTCGCCGCTTCTTCGTCGAGTGTCGAAACGCCGGAACCCAAGGCCTCCCGCACTGTTCGCCTCAAGGAGAAGCTCAGCAAGTCCTCGAACCCGTTCGGACGGGCGCTGTTCAACATCTTGGCCAAGGACCAGCTTTCCGAATCTGACTGGGAAGACGTCGAAGATACGTTGCTATTGGCCGATGTCGGCAGCGAGGCCAGCGAAAAGCTGGTGGACGAGCTGCGCAACGACGCTCGCATCACCGGAACTTCCGACCCGAAGGCCGTGCGCGAGGCCCTGCGTTCCAAGCTTCTCGACCTTGTCAATTCCCAACCCGACCGTGCGCTCAACGCCGAAAAGCCAGGTGCCAAGAAGCCGAGCGTCATCATCATGGTCGGTGTCAACGGCACTGGCAAGACCACAACCGCCGGCAAGCTCGCGCGTCTCTTTGTCTCCGAAGGTAAGAGCGTGATGCTCGCCGCCGCCGATACCTTCCGTGCCGCCGCGGCCGACCAGCTCGAAACCTGGGGGCAGAAGGTCGGTGTGCCGGTCGTGCGCAGTGAAAAAGAGGGTGGCGACCCGGCGTCCGTGGCGTTCGATGCCTCCAAGCAGGCCAAGGAGCAGGGCGTTGACGTGTTGATTATCGACACTGCAGGCCGTCTGCAGAACAAGGCGAACCTCATGGACGAGCTTGGCAAGATCCGCCGAGTGACCGAAAAGAATCTGCCGGTCGACGAAGTGCTGCTTGTGCTCGACGCCGTGACCGGCCAGAACGGCATGGCACAGGCCAAGGTTTTCGCGCAGGCCATCGGCATCACCGGCGTGGTGCTCTCCAAGCTCGATGGTTCGGCCAAGGGCGGCATCGTCATCTCCGTGCAGCAGGAGCTGGGCGTTCCGGTCAAGCTCGTCGGCCTCGGCGAAGGCCCTGACGACCTCGCCCCCTTCGATCCGGAAGGTTTCGTCGACGGCATTCTCGCCTGAGTCGTAATAAGTGCTATTTTCTCAACCGCGCATTGTCCTTTGAGGATTGATGCGCGGTTTGCTTTTTAATAAGTAACCATTATGTTTCGATAGGGGCGCGAGCTTTACACCGCCGTAATCTCGCGTCAAACTTCTCCTTACGTTTCGCGTGTTTTATAGCCACATACGGTTCAGGACGCGTCGGACGCCGGCGCGCGGGAAAGCCGGAGGAGAGGAAACACGAAATGGATACTGGAAATGCCGCATGGATGCTGGTCGCGGCGTCGCTCGTCTTTCTGATGACGCCCGCGGTGGCGTTCTTCTACGGAGGCATGGTGCGCCGCAAAGCGGTGCTCAACATGCTCATGCTTTCCGCGGGTGCGCTCGCGGTGAGTACCATCATCTGGGCCCTGTGGGGCTGGTCGATTTCTTGGGGTGGTAAGGACATCGGCGGTATCTTCGGCGATCCGATCTCCGGATTCCTGCTCGGCGACACGATGAAAGCCGGCAAAGGCGGCGTTTTCACCGCCACAGGCCTCACGCCGAACGGCAACAAATACCCGGTGAGCATTGACGTCGCCTTCCAGCTGGCCTTCGCGATGATCACCGTCGCGCTGATTTCTGGGGCGCTCGCGGAACGCATCAAATACAGCACGTGGATGATTTTTGTGGCCATCTGGGTTACGCTCGATTATGCGCCCATGGCCCACATGGTCTGGAATGGTGGCATTCTTTCGCCTGACGGTCCGATTTCCAGGTTCATCGGCGCGCCCGTCCACGATTTCGCTGGTGGCACTGTCGTCCATATCAACGCGGCCGTCGCGGCGCTGGTCATCGTTCTCTTGATCGGCAAACGCAAGGACTTTGGCAAGGCTCCGATTCGCCCGCACAACGTCCCGTTCGTCATGCTCGGTGCGTTCTTGCTCTGGTTCGGCTGGTTCGGCTTCAACGCCGGTTCTGCCTTCTCGGCCAACGGTACCGCGGGTTACGCATGGGTGAGCACTTCGCTTTCCGCGGCTGCGGCGATGCTGACGTGGGGCTTCACCGAAAAGATCCGCACCGGACATTACACGGCCGTGGGTGCGGCCTCGGGCATGGTGGCCGGTCTGGTCGGTATTACACCTGCAGCTGACGTGGTCTCCCCGTTTTGGGCCATGGTTATCGGCGCGATCGTCGGCATCTTGACCTGTCTGGCGTGCGGCCTGAAGTTCCGGTTCGGCTATGATGACTCCCTCGATGTGGTCGGAGTCCACGGCGTCGGCGGCTTGACTGGCACCATTCTCGTCGGTTTCTTTGCCCATGGCACGGGTCTCTTCGCCGGCGGCAGCTGGCGTCAGCTTGCGGCGCAGGTGGTCGTGGCGCTCGCTGCGGTCGTCTATTCCGTTGTGGTCACGTTCGTCATCGCGTTTATATTACAAAAAACTGTCGGTTGGAGGGTGAACGAGGACGAGGAATTGGCCGGCGTGGACCTCGCCGACCAGGGCGAGAGCGCGTACGATTTTGCAGGTAAGGCCACGGCCCTCTTCAAGGAGATGAAGTGATGAAACTGATAACAGCGATTATCCAGCCGCAGAAGTTCGACGAGGTCAAGGACGCCCTTGCGGCCGCCGGCGTCGAGGGCATGACGGTCAGCGAAGTCAACGGTTGCGGCGAGCAGCACGGTTACACCGAGGTCTACCGTGGCGCCAGCTACTCGGTCAATCTCATCCCCAAGATCCGCGTGGAGGTGGCGGTGCGCGACGCCGACGCCGATCCGTTGGTCGACATCATCGTCAAAACCGCGCGTACCGGCAACATCGGCGACGGCAAGGTGTGGGTGCTGCCGCTTGATTCGGTCACCCGCGTTCGTACCGGCGAAACGGATGGCGACGCGATCTAGCGCTATCTAATTACTAAAGTCGGTTAGCCTGATAGGGAATACCAGGCTAACCGACTTTAGTAAGCAGTCTTATAACAATTGGTCGTGGGTTCCGGTACGTAGCAGGATGATAGTCACCGTTGACTTTTGTTTCTTATAAACCAATAACCAGTCGGCTTCGATATGAAGCTCGCGGCAGCCAGATAAATCTCCGGTGAGTTTATGGTCGCGGAAATGGCCAGAGAGTAAATCGATATCGTTAACAGCCAGTGCGTCGATTGCCCTTTCCAGCTCTGTCATATTTCGGTGACGTTGCTTCATCGCCTTCACGTTGCGCTTGAATTGAGGACTGACCTCGAAGTTATAGGGCATCGATCATGTCCTTTACGTCCTGCGCGCTGCCTACATATTCGGCGGGTTCGGCCTCGGCTTTCTTCACCGCCATGGCGAGTGGGTCGGCGACCGGCCGGAACGGGAAACCCCCTTCATGTACGGCCTGCGCCACGAACATGCTCACCGCGCTTGACAGGTCGGTTCCCATTGAACGGAACAGTTGTTCGCCTTGTTCCTTGAGTTTGGGATCGATTCGAATCTGCATTCGTGTTTTTGCTGATGTTACCAAATTAATTACCTCTTTTGTGTATGAATAGGTACAATAGTACCCTTTTCGGCAATATTTCGCAATAATTTCACTTTGGAATCCAGGCATTATTGTGTACGGTTTGAATCAGGGCGGACGGCGGAGCTTTATATTTCTGTCAGCTATAAAACGTTTGATGTAGTGTTTGGAATGTCACATTTCGGAAGTGCACAAGTAGTTACATATTTTGTGGCTTTGGGGATTTTATTCATCATAGATATTCATTGAAAAAAATTGGATTCGTATACAAACATGACGTGTTTGCATAAATAACAGCGTTGTGAAGTGCTGGTTTGAAATGAGACGGATATCATATCGATGTTGAGATTTGTCTAATTTTCCCTGAATTTACCTGTCTAATGTGAGTCGCACACTTGTACCCGTTTATCTCCTTCGCAAGGTGTCTACTAGGGGACGCACCTGTTGCCTGAAAAGACAATCTGATGGACATGAACCTATACAAAACAACATTTATACATATTGACGAATGAATATAGAACTTTAAATTTCGATCTATCTGACGTCGGGAGGTGATTGTGATGAAGTCGAACGATTTTAGTAATAATGATCTGACCTCAAAGCCGATGGGGATCTCGCGCCTCGGCCACCTGCTTTTCGCGGTGACCGTCGCGATGTCCCTGCTGGTGGGAGGGTGCGCGCTGAATCCGGATATCGCCGTCGCGGTTTCCGGCAACCTCAATACGTTCGCGCAAACCGTCGCGGCGGAGGATGGCACAGACGAAGATGTGACCGTTGACGATTATCCGGCGTTGTGCGTTCAGGATACGGCCAGCATGAACGTCGCCACCCCCGACGCGAGTAAACGCGTGGACTGCAAACCGCGGCTGTACAAGTTCCTCGCGAACAACAACAGGATGCAGGGGGAGGACGTCGACGACGAGCTACGCATCGACTTCGTGCTGCGCATGCCGCACGGGATGGTGAATCCAAGCTGTGTGGCGGTGGGAGCCGTCTCGGATTATGGCGGCAACGGCGACAACAAGCCGAAGTACGCACCCGGCGACAACCCGAGGGTCGATTGCGGCATGCAAATGCTGGTCTCGCAGTCCGGCGCGCGCGGCACCGACCCGAACACGCAGCTGACGAGCTTCCCCTATCTCAACACCTACGGCGGCGACAGCGACCGTGCCTCGGTCGCGAACGCGCAGCAGGCCGCCCTCAATTGGGCGCGCAACCAGGGCGAGTTCTACACGATCCACAACGTGCTGGTTTCCGGCGATTACGATTACCTCACCATCTCGATCGAGGGCAACATCAGCTACACCGGCAAGACGCTGGACCCGACCAACGTCGGCGGCACCGAATACGACCAGTACGTCTACGCGGTGGCGGCGCCCGGCCGGCAGATGAGCGGCAAAACGCCGGTCAATAACAATAATAAGTATTACTATTCGTCGCTCGATCCGCGCTACGTCACCAATATCAGCGAGGGCGTTCCGTCATACATGTACGCGAACCAGTGCAATTGGTGGTCGGGCACCGGTACGAACGCCGACAAGGTACAGCAGTGCAACGGCCCGACCTCCCATATCGGCTTTGACGCGCACCCCAACCTGTGGAGCAGCGGCCAGGCCAACTGGGGTCTGGTGACCGACTACGGCTTCCCGAGCCAAGGAACCGGCGCGGGGGTGGCTCCGGCCAACTCGTTCTTTGTTTTCTGGTACAACATCGCCAGCCGCTGGAACTCGCTTTACCCCTGCTCGCAGGTCACCTCGTTCTACTACCAGTGGCTTGCGCTGAAAGGCGGCAAGGACTGGGTGCCGGTGCAGTCGCTGACCCCCACTGCCGTGCGCGTCGACGGGCAGCAGTCGTACAACAATTACGGCGGCAACGATTGGTATTCGGCGTTCAACAGCCCGAACAACAGGGGGTACAACAGCACGCCGAACCACCTGATGGTTCCCGGTGCCGGCACCGACCCGAACATTCTGCAGGACGCCCAGGGCAATATCGATTTCGGCGCGATCAAGAAAAAGGAAGGTCTCGATGGCTACTTCAAGCTCGTGACCTGGCCGATCACCACCAACCCCGGCGTCAGGGATCAGAACAGCGCCGCGGCCTATGAGGGCTGTGTGGTGCAGAACACGCCGACAGGCGGGCAGACGTTGAGCGTCCACGACGCTTACAATCCGCTTTACAACAACGCCGATCCGAGCCATCCGCTGACCGTCAAGGCCGGTATGTCGCAGGAAGATACCAACAAGCTGCTGGCGACCGGCTGGACCATCGACACCGCCTTTGCCAGCTACAACATCCCGCGGCCGGATGCGCCCGTGATCGATCAATTCAGCGGTTATGTGCCGACCTCGTCGCGTACGGTCACAGGCACCGGCATTCCTGGAGACACGGTCACGCTGTTCGCCGAGGACCAGTCCCATATCATCGATCTCAACAAACCAAACAATCCCGAAACGCGCGGCATCAGAATCGGTTCTGCCGAGGTCGGTGCTGACGGGACATGGTCCATCGCCGACTCACGCAAAATCGACACCAACCTGCAGCATTCCATCCGCTATCACGCTTGGCAAACCGATAGCAGCGATTTCAAAATAGCCTCGCTGTTCTCGAATGTCGTGCAGGGCAATTTTCAGCTTGAGATGAACAAGAACCCCGAAATCAAGCAGCTTACGGTACCGCATACCGTGCGCAACAGCGCGGGCAAAAGCGAGATGCCCGCCGATGCGAAGGTAAGCATCAAGGGGTCCGCACAGACGCTGCACTCGAACGACAGCCTCAGGCTTTACGCGGTGCCGCAGTCACAACCGATTCATCACGATACGATAACCGGCCAGCCTTACGACGATCCGAGTAACCCGCAGCCGCCGGCCGGCACGTATCTGCTGGAGGATTTCGGCCCGCTCGATGCCGCACAGCAGAAGGGTCAAGTGCACCAAACGCAAGGGAGAAAGGAGGCGGAACAGAAGAAGTCGGTGCGTTCGTCCCAACAGGAGGAACAGCAACAGGAACAGCGGTCGGCGCAGCGGGGGGAGCCGGGACAACAGTCGGCACAGGAACAGACACAGGAAGCGTCGGCGCAACAACAGGGAGAACGGCAGTCGGAACATTGGGCGGAGTTGGGCCAACAGTCGGCACAGCAACAAGACCCGGCGCAGACCAGTAGCAGCCATTGGTTCTCTGATTGGGTCTGGCAGGGGCCGGTAAGCACCTTCACACAGGGTGCCAACGCAGGAAAGATCCTTTTCACCATCGTCGCGGTGCTCGAAAACTCGGACACGCACGCGTTGACCTTCGGCCAGGTGCGCAACCAGCTGATCGACACGTACCCGACGGCTGTCCAGGTCACTTCGGGCAGCAGACAGGACGGTATTTTCGGCACGGTGACCGACACCGCCCACACGGGCCTCGACCCGTCGCCGGCCAGCAACCTCACGGGGATGGAGGGCAACCACGTCACGGTGACATGGCCGGACGGCAGCGAAACCAGCACTACAACGGACAAGGACGCGAAATGGCATGTCGATGTTCCCACGTTTATGCCACCCGGACGGCTCACTATCACCTCGATGGACCGCTCTGGAACGCTCGACTTCGTCTACAACATCAACACGCTCGCCGAGATTTCCGGCAACGAGCCGGGCAATCAGTCCGACGCCATTACGTGGGATCTGACCTCGCCCGAGCCGGTTTCGTCGCTGCCGTTCACCGGTTGGCGTCGTTGGTGGTTGTTGGTTGTTGTAGCAGCGGTCGCGATCGCCAGCGCGGCGGGATTCGCTGGCCTCGTCAAGTTCAAAAAGAAAATCAGTGCACGCACCACATTCAAAAAGAAAGCAGGGGCGCATGCCAGACGTTGAGTTCATTGTGAAACAGGGCGTCCGGCCGGGGGATCGAGCATTGCCAAGGCTGAACAAATGTGACGCATAGGCAAGGCCGATCAAGTGGTAAGAGAGAAATCTGCAGGCAGCCCTGATGATTTGTCGGTCTGCTTGTATGCCGGCCAGCATTTGGAAGGTTTGTGATCCGACGTTTGGCTTGTTGGCCCGTTGCCGATTTTGCCGGCTTGCGGATTTACGAGTCGGAAGGCCTGTGATTCGGTGGCTGGCTATCGCCGAACGCAATGGACGTAATGCATAATGTAAAGATTTGACCTGACGGAACCTTTGGAGACAAGGGCGACACGGGCCGATAACCAATATCCGTACCAGTTGAGAAAAAGAAAGATACAGGTAGCAAATATATGAGTTTCGAAACCACCATACACAGATTCGCCGGGGTTGCGCTCACCGCCGCCACGTTGCTGGCGATGGCGCCTCTTGGAGCCGCGAACGCCGCAGGGGACGGGTTCGTCTCTATTCCCACCGCAATCGCGGGGGCGTACGCTGGTGAAACCGTCACCATTCAGGGCGACAAATCGATGATCGAAGGCCACCGGTTCAAGGCCGTGCGTATCGGCACGTACGTGAATGCCAAAGGTGCCGTGAACGAGGACGGCAAGACAGGCGTGCTGAATGCGGTGTCCGTCGGTACCGACCCGCAGCTTCGCGACGAGGCCACAAGCGCGCTGAAAGCTGTTAAAGGCACTGATTCCGATGAACATTATCAAGGCAACCCCGTAGGCGAAGTCGCGGCCAAGTGGCTTGGTTTCCCAGGCAAAGCGAACGATGGCACAATCAACGAGGACACTACTTCCAACAGTGGCAGCACCGAAAACGCTTGGGACGGCAAGTTGCGCCAGTTCGTCAGCAACGTCTTCTACAGCGAAAAATTCAAGGAATTGTTGGGCGCGGTTGAGGCACAGCCCGCCGATCCTCCAAGCGCCACCACGGTTACGGGCGACGGCAAGATGACCGTGAGCATTTCCGGCCTGCTTCCGGGCATCTACATTGTCGATGATGTCACCGGGGCAGCTGGCGTCAGCGGCGCGGCAGACATTGTTGGATTGACAAAAAGGTCTGGAGTGACCGGTGAAGCAGATGTGGCTGAGCCGGCGGTTTCAGTCATGGCCGACAAAGCGGCAACCGAACCGACGGCCGCTGGCAACTCCATTCCGATGCTGGTAAGCACTGCCATCACTTCCGGCGGCGTGACTTACAACAAGATCGGTTCCAACGAAACGCTCGGTTTGGTCGATATGAAAAACGATACGCCGATCGTCGGCAAGGAACTTGACACTTCCCGGCCCAACAACGCCTCCATCGGTGGCAACCTTCATTACAAGCTCACCGGCGGCGTCCCGTTGACCACCGGTTTCCGACGCTATATCTATACCATGGTCGATCGCCCGGCGCAGCTTGGTTTGCATTATGTTGTTAATTCTGAAAAAGTGATGATCGGCACCACTCAGCTTCACGCCGAAGACGGCGATTACAAGGTGACCGCCCACGCTGCGGCCGCTGGCCGATTCCAAGACATCGCGGGCGACGATTCCACCGATTATGTGGTCTTTGATCTTTCGCCGAGCATTCTGAGGTTCCATTATCGGGATTCGGTTGTCATCACCTACACCATGTCAATCACTGATGACGCCGACGGTGGCCCGCTACAAAACGGCGTAAAACTCAGCTATTCGAGCGATACCAACAAGCAGCCCACTGCTGCGAACCCGACCGACCCCACCGAAGCCACCATTGACCCAGCCACCGGCGATGTGAGCGGCGCAAACAACGGTTCCATCGCTTCCAATGCCACCAGTCCGCAAAACCCCGCCTCGGTGGCAAGCTTCCGGAAATTCTCGGTGATTACCAAGCCCAAGACCGCGTGGGACGATGCCAAAGGCGAGGCTGGGCAGAATGCAGTCGCCGGACTTGCTGGCGTGAAATATCGCCTATCTGCTGATGTTTCCGCTTCTTCCAAAGCCAAATCTGACGAGGCGTCGACAAATGCCGGAGCCGGCGTTGCCGCGCTTAAGTTCATCAAACTTGCAGACGGGCATTTCAAATTGGTCGCCGCGCAAAGTGCCGAGAACGCAGCCTTCGTTGAGGACCTCGAAGTCGGGCCCGACGGCATGCTTACCTTCGATGGCTTGGGCGCAGGCGATTACACCGTCAAGGAGGTCGCAGCCCCGGCCGGTTTCTCCGACGTCTTCATGCCCACATTCAAGGTGCATGTTCAAGCCGATGCAGCCGATGCCGCAAAATCCGCCTATACCAACGAAAGCGACATCTGGCACTTAGTCGAGGCGCACACCCAGGCCGTCTCGGGCGACAAGCCGATCGTGGTGCTCGCCGTCACCGCGATTTCGCAGCTGCCACTGACCGGTGGTGCAGGTGTGATCCTTGCCTTGCTTGTCATCGTGGTGCTGCTGGTGCTCACGGGTCTGTTGGTGTTGACCCGTAGCCGCCTGCGTCAGGAGTAACGCCAAAGCAATCAGTCAGAGTCGAAACCGGAATGCTGCCATTACGGATTCGGCTCTCCTGATTTTTCATATTAAATGCTTTCATTTAAAAATAATTGACAGAAACGGTTAGGGGTTGGTCTTGCCATTCCTTGATTTCGACGCGATTCTACGTGACAAAGCCGTCGAACCGAGCTGTGCTCGCAAAGTTGTCATCCGTATCGTTGACGTGCTGCTTGCATGCTGCGCCGTCTCGTTGATCGTGGCTGTCGCGTGGTTCCCCACGGTTTGGATGGTTCAGACATATCGGCAAAGCCAGCTTGTCGATGATTCCGTAAGGCGCGTTGAGCACTGGCCTCAAGGCAAGGTTGTCAACGAATATCGCCGGGCGCAGGCCTATAACCGTCGTATAGCAGCCTCCGGCCAGAAGACGCTGGGGGAGTTCGTTGATCCGTTTGCGGACGGCGGTTCGCCGTCATCCAAGCCGAAAACGCAAAGCGAGGACGACCGCGAATACCAAAATCTTCTGAACGTCGGCGGCGGTGTGATGGGTAGTATCCGTATCCCCAAGATTTCAGTGAATATGCCGATTTACCACGGAACTTCCGACAATGCGCTGCTTCATGGCGCCGGCCACCTTTACGGTACGAGCCTGCCTGTTGGCGGCAAATCCACCAACGCCGTTTTGAGCGGCCATCGCGGGTTGAGCAGCGCCTTGCTTTTCACTCGTCTTAACGAGCTCAAGCACGGCGACATTTTCTACGTTCAGACTCTCGACCACACAATGGGTTATCGCGTGATTGGTATCCACGTCATCGACCCGCAGGATACGCGCTTTTATCGTGTGGTACCGGGCCGCGATTTGGTCACGCTGATGACCTGCACGCCCTACGCCATCAACACGCAGCGCCTTGTCATCACCGGAACCCGCCAGTCCATTCCCGACCCGATTCCCAATCCCGACAACTCCAAAGGAGACCCATTGCCTATCGCCATCATTGTCGCTCTCGGTGTTCTCGCCATCGGCATCATCGCCGTAAAGCTCACGCGTCGCAGCGCCCTTATTTCCGCCCGTCACCGACATGTCGATTCTGAATATCGGAAGTTGAAAGGACACGGGAAAGGCTCAATCGATCCACAGAATATCCTGTACTGATTCCACAAAGAACCAGAACTCAGAGATCATTCGGAAATTATCGGAGACGTTGTCGTAGACCAAAATCCTCTGTTTTGGATTTATGCTAATTCCTAGCATGTGGTGTCATAATGTGCTTGTATCTACCATGTGATTTTTGACAGGTCGCAATGGTCTGGCGAACTACACTCGGTCCCAGGAATATAGACCGGAGCCCAATGGGTCTTGCCGTCCCATTTCCAATGGCTTTTATCGTGGTCGATATCTGGTCCCAAGGGTCCGCCTGTACCGAGGATATCGCCTAGATCCAGTTCACCGTTCCATTCGGGAGTGGAAACTGAACCCGAATTAGCGTTCTCCTGACCGCTTTGTCCGGTAGGACCGCGTTGGCCTGAGCTGTATCTGGAAGTAGAGCCGGGGGTTGTTGAGCGTTGGGTTTTCCTTCTTTGGTTTACTGCGGCGGTTTGGGCCTGAGCGGCAGCTTGGGCCCGAGCGGCAGCTTGTGCGTCCGCCTGCTGTTTCTGTCCTTGCGAATCGGTCACACATTTGCAGGCAGCATTCAGCTTTGCCTTCATATCGGTCAATTGTTTCGTCAGATTTTCTGGGTTCTTAGCTGCTTTTTGACCGCTGAGCTGTGTGGCTGCGTCGATGGTTTGCTTCAGCGAATCGCGGGTTGCGTTGTCGGCAACCTGTCCATCGGATGACGTGTACAAAGCATTGGCGGTTGCTAGAGAAGTTTTAAGTGCAGCCTGTGCATCTTCCAGAGCTTTGGCGTCGCGACTTTTTATCACGGCTTTCTGGAGTGTCACGAGTTTCGGCATTTCTGTTTTAATCCGTGAAACGTAATTCTGTTGCTCATTTCGCGCGGATAAAGTTTCCCAAAGCAATATGCTGTCCGGAGTCGTATCGGGAGATTTCTTAAGCTTTTTTACATCACGTAGTTCTTTTTTCAGTCGAGTAAGCGTTTTTGCGTCCGACAATTGGTTTGGATCTGTCGAAGTCGCTGTTTTCATAGCGGTATCGTACGAAATATTGAATTTTCCTGCAAGAGATTTCGATTCTGTTACACTGTTGTTGTAGGAATTGTTGTCTTGATAAGCCGCTATCGAATATCCTGCAACCGCAAATACCATGACCAAAATTCCTATGGACAATGCATAAATTTTCTTGTGGCTTTTGGGTTTTAAATCGTTTGAGGAAGCGTGCTGAATTTCTTTATCGTCGGCGGCATCGTTGTGCTCTGAGTTCTCCGACTTATCATTTTTCGAACTATTATTTTCGGGATCGTTTTCTAAGTCGTCGTCTTCCGATTCGACTGCTTGTACTTCATCGTCCACTTTGATTTTCCTTATCCTCTTTGTATTAACATTTTTGCAAGTTAAATGGACAAAAAAGCAGGGATGATTTGGTTATTAAACAGAGTAATCGATTTTATAAGAGGCGAGAATGATGGGGTTATAGGAATATCTTTTTAATAACATGGTAATAACATAGAACCGTTTTCCGGAGGGGGGATGCAATTTTAGGCATAAAAAAATCCCGGAAACCTTGATATTTCAACGTTTCCGGGCTACTGGCGGAGAATACGAGATTCGAACTCGTGAGGCTGTTACACCAACACGCTTTCCAAGCGTGCGCCATAGACCACTAGGCGAATTCTCCAGCATGCACATCAACAAGCCTGACAGGCAGACCAGTCAACACACAACTTAAATAAGATACCATGAGCCCGCGAGCTTCGCAAGCAATCGAGCGTCGGCGTGGCGGTCGGATCGGTAATCGGCAGGAGTCACAAGGAACAACGATTCGGTTGGAGAATACTTCGACCTTATTGGGAAGCCGGTTTGCCGTCTACTGCATAAAGCGCATGTGCTGGTAAGCGTCGCGAAGGATTTAACTGGTTTTACGAGTGCACCGGGCAACTGTGAGGTTCAGACAAAACAACGGCACGTTATGAACAGAAACATACCATTCCTGCTCATAACGTGCCGTTGGCATATAGGTGATCGAAGTTCAGTCTTCCTTGAATTTGATGTCGAAGTTACGCTCATAATGAAGGAACATCGTGGCGCCATAGCGGTCGACATCGCGGTGGGTGAAAAGCATGCGAATCGCGAAGGCGGTCTGTGCATCGTAAGGAAGCGCTTTGAAAGCTGCATGTGCATCCCAGTTCGGCGGCGCGATGGCCTTGTTTGGAACGTAGGCGTAGCCGTAGCCATCTTCGTCGACATAGCCCATAAACGGCAGATCCCAAGCATTATGGTCGGTCAGTTCTTTTTTGAAATCCTCGACTTTGGCGAGGGCGTCGTCTCCGATACCGAATTTACGGGCTACCTTGTTGGCTTCTGCGGTTTTCTCGGCTGCGGTCTCGCCATAAAGTGCTGGATCAACGACGATGGTTTTGTCATCTGCCATGATGTATTCCTTCCTATCAGCTTTGTTGCCAATAGACAATGGACTATTTTGTTCATTAGATGTTACAGCGAACACCCTTTTAGCAAGGATAACCCATTTAGATATTTCCGACACTTTGGTGTGCCGACCCGTTTAGTGTAGCACATCGATAATGGCGCAAGAGCCTTGATTTCGCAGAACGTGACGCGATATCATTTTTTTGTTATGTTCCCGACAAAATTTGGCAAATCTATGGATTATTGAAGAGATATTATGTTCAACTTAACATTAAAATTGTTAAGTTTAATCAAAATGGATTTAAAGATAGTAAATTTGATAATTTTGGGGACATAAATTCGCTGTTGCGTTTATAAGGAAAATCGATTAGATACAGACCGTTGTCGCCGATTCTGTTTTACCGTTGGCATTGTTGTCGGGCTCACGGATTATACACAGAACTTCGTTGAGTTATGTTGTACCCGAACCTGACGTATCCAACGGAATAAATCTCAATGCAAGTATATTGTGCTGATTTTCAATCGATTCTAATCAACTGTTATGATTTCGCTAATATTTTTGCCTCGTTTGGTAGTATTTTTTCAGCTGGCATTACTATTTGCACTAGATTGGATGAAGCTGCTCTCATTTTTCAATAGATAGTGGTCTGTTCAACTCGAAAAGAACAAATTTGAAGATAAAAAAATAGGAACTGTGCCAACAGTATCCATCGGTCAGCGGGCGCCATCAGATGCCGGCGAGTTGGGTTCCGAGCAGCAAGACCTATTGAAGGGCAAGAAGATGACAAATAAGGTGAAGGAGTTGGCTGCCAAAGTGGCGGCGATTTTGGCGTCTCCAGCGTTAGGGTTGGCGTTGACTGCTGTGCCGGCTCAAGCGGCTACGGACACGAACCTGAGTGGTTTCAACCAGGCCGGTATTGGTTCCGCCACTTCCGGTAACGCTATTGGCGGGCAGCAAATTGCGCCCCTGAGCAAGACGATCGGCAATCAGAGCGTATCAACCGCTGCTGCGTCGAAGGGTGCAATGCCGGATAACCCCAGTCAGAAGCTCCCCGACAAGGTGAGCGCTGCGGTTCCCGATGATGCGACGGTGGTTTCCAAGAACCTGGCGGTGACCGCCGACGGCCAGGTGAAGAATCTTCAAACCGGTAAGCCGGTGACCGATCCCAAGTTGGTCGGCACGCAAGACCAGCAGCCCGATCCATTGGCCAAAACCGGCGGCAAGCGGTTCATCCCCGTCGAAGCCAGTGAGGTGAAACAGGCCGTCCAGAAGAACGGCGGCGATGCCAATGCCACGGATAGCGGCAGTTCGAATGGCTTGTCGTCTTCCAAAGTGAGTGGTGCCTCTGACGTCGAGGTTGCTTCAAAATCGACGAGCGGCACAGTGCGCAACGTGGCTTTGCAGAACAACCAGTATGGCGCTTATTGGGGCTGGTGGAACAACACTCCGGCGTTCTTCGAACGCGGTGGCAATCTCTTTGCCCAGCAAGCCAAGGGTGTCGTCGATGTTTCCGAGCACCAGGGCGTTATCGATTGGCAGGCTGCCAAGAACTCCGGTGTCGAGGGCGCCATCATTCGTATCGCTTTCGGCTGGAACAATCGTTACGATTATCAGGCTTTGCGCAATATCAACGAATGCAAGCGTTTGGGCATTCCCTTCGGCATTTACCTCTATTCGTATGCGTATGACCATAATTCGGCATGGGCCGAAGGTGCTGACACGGTCAACAAGCTTCGTGCGGCAGGAGTAAGCCCCGGCGATTTGAGCTACCCGGTTTTCTATGATCTTGAAAACTGGACATGGACCGGCCATTCTCCAGCGACCAACCCATGGGTGAATGACGACATAGTGAAAACATGGTGGGTTGCCTTGCTGCAGGGTGGTTACCACAACCTGTCGGTTTATTCATATACCTATTATCTGAACACGGCTCTCAATACGCCGGACGTGCGCAACAATACCCGCTGGGTGGCGAGCTACGGCGCACGGACTAATTTCCCCTTCTTCGCGAACTACCGCGGTTGGCAGTACGCCGACAACGGCTGGATTAACGGCATCGGCAACGTCGATATCAACGCGTTCGGCAATCTGAATTATGTCAGCTTCGCACCGAATATTTCCCAATACCGTATGATGAATATCCCTGATGGTCGGTATTTCATCAATACGACGCTTCGTGATTCCTCCGCATTGGACATTCCCAGCGGTACCGGCGCGAATGGCGCAAGACCACGGATTTGGCCAGGGAACAGGGCGATTGCCCAGCAATATCAGTTGACAAGGCAGTCCGATGGTAGTTATGAAATCAGGAATGTCGCTTCGGGCAAGGCTTTGGATGTGCCGAGCGGACGGACTTATAACGGTGCGCCCGTGCAGCAATTCCAGCCGATTGGCGGTGCCGCGCAGCATTGGTTCCTTCGGGATACCGGTAAAGGTGGAGTGTATATCCAGTCCGCTATGGGCAATTGGATGCTCGATGTTCCTGGCGGTAATTCCAACGCCGGTACCCGGATGCAATTGTGGGAGCCTACGATGGCTACCGCTCAGCAGTATATTTTGAGTTCCGTCACCAGTGTGCCTTCCGGATCGGTGCGTGTGGCCACCGCAATGAACGGGAATATGGTTTTTGACATGCCTAATTCGACTTGGGATAATGGTGCCAGGCTTCAGGTTTTCTCCTGGAACGGGAGCGGGGCCCAGCGCTATGAATTCCGCGAGGTAGGAAACGCGATTTACCAGATCATCAATGTCAATTCAGGCAAGGCTTTGGATGTCCCGTCGGGTAACGCCGTCTATGACGCTTCGGTGCAGCAATTCGACGCGATAGGGGGATTGGCTCAGCATTGGGCTGTGCGGCAAGGACCTAATGGCCAATATGCCTTCTATTCCGCCTGCGCCGCAGATCTTGCATTGGATCTGCCCGCCGGAAATGCGTTCAACGGTGCCCGTCTACGTCTTTGGGGTGGTAATGGGGCTCCTGCTCAGCAATGGATAGTGAACAACATGCGTTCTCCTCGCGAAGAGCTGAACAATCTCGCGGCCCAGTACCGCAATGACCTTCCTGACGGAACATATAATTTCGCCATGCGTAACGATGGCACGAAGATGCTTGATGTGGCCGGCGGTTCAACCGCGAATGGCGCGAGAATATCGACGTGGTACAGCAACGGTCTGTGGACTCAGCAGTGGAAGGTCCGCCATGATGCAGCTGGATATGTCAGCTTTGTCAATCCCGTATCAGGCAAGGCGCTTGACGTTCCTGCAGGGCGTGCATTCCCAGGCGCAAGTCTCGAGCTTTTCACCCCTAACCAGTTGGGCGGCGGATACGCACAGAAGTGGGTAGCGATAAGGGATGGGAACTCATATAAGCTGGTTTCCGCGCTGAATCCCAGCCTGAATCTTGAAGTTGGCTTTGGGTCGGTGATGCCGGGCGCGAAAGTCCAACTTTATACAGAGAACGGAAACTCTGCACAGCGTTGGATCGCACGCTGATGAGTGGCCGTATATTCTCATCTGTGTGTAAAGTTAAATTGTTCTAAGTGTGTTATTCGTATTTTGCAATAGGAGGTCGCTGTGAGCGATGGCAAGGCTGAGAAGAAGTCAGTGGCAATCATTGGTGGCGGACCTGCGGGGTTGACGGCTGCTTGGGAGCTGTTGAAAGACGGTGGCGCCGACAAGTATGACGTGACCGTGCTGGAGGCGACGCGCGAGTTCGGCGGTATCAGCCGCACCGTCAAGCACAACGGCAACCGCATGGACATCGGCGGCCACCGCTTCTTCTCCAAGGACGACCGGATCATGGACTGGTGGAAGAACATTCTTCCATTGCAGGGCGCGCCGTCCTATGACGACAAGAGGCTCGGACGCCATCACGACCTCGAGCCCGGCGGGCCGGATCCGGAGAAGACCGACAAGGTCATGCTCAAGCGCCACCGCGTCTCGCGTATTTTCTGGAACCAGCATTTCCTTGATTACCCGATTTCGCTGTCTCCGAGCCTGTTCAAGGCGTTGGGCTTCAAACTGACAATGAAGGCCGGGTTCAGCTATCTGTGGTCGATGATTCACAAGCTTCCTGAGGACAATCTGGAGAACTTCTATATCAACCGTTTCGGCCGTCAGCTCTATTCGATGTTTTTTGAAGGCTACACCGAGAAGCTTTGGGGCAGGCATCCGCGTGAGATAAGCGCGGATTGGGGCGCGCAGCGCGTCAAAGGCCTGAGCGTGGTAGCGGTATTGAAGAACGCCATCCAGAAACTGATGCCGAAGAAGCGTGACTCAAGTGAGGTGGAGACCTCGCTGATCGAGGAATTCTGGTACCCGAAGCTCGGTCCGGGCCAGCTCTGGGAGACCGTCGAAAGCCAGGTCGTCGACAATGGCGGCAAGGTTTTGACCGATGCTAACGTGGTCGAGCTGCGCCAGAAGGATGACGGCAGCATTGCTTCGGTCGTATACATCGATGGCAACGGCCAGCGTGTGGAGCTCGCCGCGGATCAGTTCATCTCGTCCATGCCGGTCAAGGATCTGGTTAATGCTATTAACAAGGCCGCCAAGGATGATGATGTCCCTGCGCAGGGTGTTGCTGCTAAGCCGGCTGCTGTGCCTGCCGAAATGGTCAAGGTTGCCAACGGTTTGCCGTACCGCGACTTTGTCACCGTCGGCCTGCTGGTCAAGCACCTGCGCCTGAAGAACACCACGGACACCCCGACGTTGGGCAATCCGCCGATTGTGCCGGACTGCTGGATCTATGTGCAGGATCCGGGCTACAAGGTCGGCCGTATCCAGATCTTCAACAACTGGAGCCCGTATCTGGTCAAGGACGTCGACGACACCGTGTGGATCGGCCTCGAGTACTTCTGCGAGGAAGGCGACGATTTCTGGAACATGACCGATGAGGAAGCCACCGATCTTGCCATCAAGGAATTGACTCGTATGCGCGTAATCAATGGTCCGGATGAAGTGCTTGATTCCCACCGCGAGCATGTCAAGAAGGCCTACCCGGCCTACTTCGATACCTATACGCAAATGCCGGAGTTGATCGATTATCTTGATTCGTTCGGTAATTTGTATTGCGTCGGCCGCAACGGCCAGCACCGCTACAATAATCAGGATCATTCCATGGCTACTGCCATGGAGGCGGTGTCGAATATCAAATCCGGACGTGAAGACAAAAAGAATGTCTGGTCGGTCAATACCGAGAAGTCGTACCACGAAGAGAAATAACGGCGTTGAGATGGGGAATGACCATGGTTTGGTTATTCCCCATCTCTAGTACTTGCAAACACCTTTCGTGCAAGGGTATCGACGTGCAAGTACGAAAACTTTCTTAAAAGTATGAGGACTGTCTTTTTGCTGGTTCAAGCTACGATGTGGCAGTGATGAGGTTTTAATACACATGATTTCTATGGATTCTCATGACGGAATACATAAGTTGAAACGGTTATGTCGTAAGTATGCCGTGGCCATTGGCATGATTGTGGTAATGATTGTCGCCGAATTATTTGTATTCAATATGCCTTACTGGCGAACAAGGAATGCCACACCTCAGCAGGTGTCCGATGTCGTCGTTGGGCCGGGTCTTAAGCGACTTGACAATGGCAGGCTTCAGGTCACGGATCCCGACGAAGCATGGGTTGAAGTCTCTTCCTCGAGTGACGCTCATATCGACTATCTTTATTTCAATCATGTCAATCATGAGTATGTTATGCGGTATTCCCCAGACGACATGAAATTGCATGCCGCCTCTGAGGAAAACAGCAAAACTGCGGGTATCGAGTGGAAAATGTACACGCGTAAAACCACTGATGGCGGGTTTTACGAGGCCACCGATACAAAGCGCTATTCGCCTCAATTTGAGGAATCGAGATATTTCCATGTTGGCAGCAAGGCCGACAGTGTAAAGATAAAGTATTTGGCGCAACGTAACAGTACGCTTCCCGCAAATTCATTTACCATCAATCCGAAAATGGCGTTTCATATATCGCCGATTCGCCTTTTGTTGGAGGTGCTGTTTGCCTGTCTGGTTATTGTTTTCAGACCAGGCTCGTCGGTTTATCGGCGTAAATTCAGCTTGACCAGTGGTGTGTGTGTTTCCTCGTTGCTTGTACTGCTGGCGGTGCAATTGGTATGTTTGGCCGCGACCTGCAGCGTCGGCGTCCAATCTTCAGGTTTCATGAAAATGGACAACGGCACTTACGCCAATTTCGATCAGTATGATGAATTGGCGGATGCGTTGATTCATGGCCATGTTGCTTTGAATGTCCCGCTCAACAATGATTTGGCGACAATGCAGAATCCCTATGATGCCTTCGGTCGGTATCGGGTCGCCATGAGCTCAAACGATCCGGCTCCGGTATTTTTTGATACGGCATTCAAAGACAGTAAGTATTATGTGTATTTCGGTGTGCTGCCGGCGGTTGTCCTATTCGTGCCCTATAAGTTGTTGACCGGAAGAGATTTGTCGACTCCCGTCGCGGTAGAGATTTTTGCGATGTTGGCTACCATAGCCTTGATGGTTTTTGTGGTACAGCTTGCTCGTCTGTGCTCCAACAAACGTCGTAAGGTGAGCCTTGGAACCGTTCTATTGGCTTCTTCTTGTATGTTCTTGGGGACAACTGTGCTCAATGTGCAAAATCTCATGCAGTTCTATCAGATACCGCAGGTCTGTGCGATGTTGTTTGCGGTTTTGGCGCTTTCTTGTTGGGTGGAGTCGAAACTTCGCGGGCTCAATAAGGCGTGGTTGGCGGCAGGGTCGCTGCTGATGGGATTGACTTTCGCTTCTAGGCCTCAGTTCATTTTCGCCAGTTTGCTGGCGCTTCCGCTGTTTGCTGAGCAGATTAGGGGACTTTGGAGGCAAGGTCTTGAAAGTCGTCAGGGGTTGTTGAAAGAAATCGGTACATGGCTGTCGGCCTTGCTGCCATTCATCGTTGCGTTCATTCCTGCTCTGCTTTACAACAAAGTGCGTTTTGGA
Source organism: Bifidobacterium sp. ESL0745 (assembly GCF_029433335.1). Taxonomy (NCBI): domain Bacteria; kingdom Bacillati; phylum Actinomycetota; class Actinomycetes; order Bifidobacteriales; family Bifidobacteriaceae; genus Bifidobacterium; species Bifidobacterium sp. ESL0745. The sequence continues at coordinate 164,515 of NZ_JAQTHX010000003.1, read as the reverse complement.
TCTCTGCTTGATTTCGGTTCAAACTATAATTTGACCGTTTTTGACCTTCCGAATAACAAGCAGGCGTGGACACAGGTCTTGCCGTTCCTTTTCACCTATTTTCTGCAGCCTCCCTCTGTTTCCAATGAATTCCCGTTCTTCGAAGATGCGCCGCAAGTCGTCTCTCCTTGGTTCCCTTTGCATGCCAGCCACGGCAGCTTGCTGTTGTTCATAGCTCCGTTTGCTCTGGCACTGCTGCTTTTGCCGGTATGGAAGACAACGATGAAAAGGCTCAGGGTTTTCGGATTGAGCGTACTGGCCCTGGTACTGTCAGTTATTTTGGCCATATTCGATTCGCATATCGCCGGTTTCGATATGCGCTATATGCTTGATTTCGGTTGGCTGCTTATGATCGCGTTCGTCTTGCTGCTTTTCGCAGTCGATCATGGTAGGCAATGGCCGGCAAATGATTTTCTTATTCCTGAGTATGGGCAAATCCAGAGGAATCCTCCGCTATCTGGGCAGGCACGTCTTATGGTCATCATAGTGATGGTCGGCCTGGTTGTGGCATGCTTCAACCAGTTCTTTGGTATGTTCTTCAGCACCCCCGCTGAGTCGATTGCCAAATTGTGGTGGGACGTCAATTCGTGGTTCCTGTTTGTTTGATTTCCTGTTTCTTCAAAGACGGGAAAAACAGGACATTGATCTTTGGAATATAGTAAAGCAGCCAAGCCAGCAGGCAGTCGACTGCAAAGCGGAGAACGAAGATAAGATACGGCGCCGCTTGCAAGCCGACGGCGGAAACGGCCAGCGATACCGCATCCGGCCAGGGGGTCGTATCATCCTCCAAAAGATGCGTGCAGAGCAGGGGAAGCGTATATTGTCCGGCAAGTGCCAGCAGCTTGCCAACACTTGGTATCCATCGATCAATGATCATAGAGATTCCCACAACGCATAGTGTTGCGGCCAAGGAACCGATCAGATCCAAGACCGGATATTTCCCATAACTGTTCATAGCGATGCTGAATCCGGTGAATTTCCAGGCGAACAACACCCAGATAATGGCGGGGATAGCCCAATAGTAAAGATGCCGTTTTAGGAAATCGAGCAGATTATATTGTTTTGCGAGATAGCCGAGGTATATAAATCCAGTGGCGGTCATACCGGACTGAATGCTCAGCGGGAACCAGAAGACTTTGCCGCTGAAATATCCGATGAGGCAAATCGCTGCAACCCAGACTGGCGTGTATTTGTGTTTTGCAGCCCAAGTCATGAATAGGTGACCCCAGAACAGTGCGAGCAGAAACCAGATTGCCCCGATGCGCATGGGCACAGGCCACAGATAGTTCGGGGAAAAATCCCCGGCTCCGTAAAACGCTGCTGCCGCCCAGTTGGCAAACGCGGCCTTGGTTCCCGTTCGGCGTGCGAAAGCGATGCAAGTATTCATTAATACAACCGCTGTCGCAGTTATCGCATACGTTGCGAGCATCTCCTGGGATTCCCTGCGCCATCTGAATTCATGTTTTGGATGCATAAAATAGCCGGAAAGAACGAAGAAAAGCGGCATATGGAAGGTGAAGATGATGCCATAAAGCAACATCGATCCCATGCCGACAGGGTGAGAATCATTGACAATGAGGATACTGTGGCCAAGGGGAACGCATATTATTGCGATTCCTTTTGCGATATCGAAATATTTGATTCGTGCAGCCATCAATTATCCTTGTCTATACTCGTATTTACAAGGATTAGTATATGGATAGGGAATGAAATTTTTTGTACATTGTAGGGAAGAACCCCTGTGATAGTCTCTGTCGGTTAATTTCATAACGGAATTTGCTGCGGTTTCTGCGAGATTGATCGTTGTTTCTTTGCCAAGCGTGGTGAGAGGGAAATATACTTCTTGTTATTGTTTGAGTAGTGGAGATATCGCAAGCTCGCAAGGAGTTTGTGCGGTTTAAGACTAAGATAAATGCAGGAATAAATTGAAAAATCGAGGTGCCAAAGAATGCCAAGTTTCAAATTCGCGAATGTATTGCTTGAGACGAATCCGAGATCCGTTGCCTATCCCGGCATGTATTGCCGCGCGGACCAGCCTTTTGTTTTTGATGAACAGGCCGATGCATGGGCGTTAAGCGCTGCGGGTTCGTTTGATTTCACGACGTATTTCAATTCGCTTTCATTGATGAAACTGAAGCGTTATACGGTTGCGACCGGTTTTTCCTTGCATCTTGAGCTGCGCGGTGCGGCTTGCCGGGTGCAGCAGACAATGGGTGACGCCTTTGCCGCGCATTCGATTCCGGTCGAGGGCACGGAACATTCCCTTGATGCTTCCGATGAATGGCAGAGCATCGACATGCCTTTGACCGTCAATAATGACATGATCATTGTCGGCTTCACGATTGAGACCGACGGCCGTGTCGATATCCGCAACAGCTATTATTCCATCGATTATAAGGATGAAAGCCAGCTGCGCGACGTCGAGCTTGCGATTGCGACCACGACGTTCAAGAAGGAAAGTTATATCATCGGCAACGTCAAGCTGATCAAGGATCAGATTGTCCATTCCGGCGATGAGATTGCCGACCATTTCCACATGTATGTGATGGACAACGGCCGTACGCTCGGTGTCAATGCGCTGAACGGCAACAAGGTCACCATCATTCCCAACGACAATGTCGGCGGTGCCGGCGGCTTTACGCGCGGCATGCTGGCGGCGATGGATCAGAAGCCACAGGCCACGAACGTCCTGCTTATGGATGACGATGTGGCGGTTTCTCCAGAGTCCATCAAGCGCACCTACAATCTGCTGCGTATCCTGAAGCCCGCGTATTCCGAGGCGATGATCAGCGGTGCGATGCTCAACTACGAGATCGGCGAGGATCAGTGGGAAGACATCGGCCACATGACCAAGGAAGGCACCTTTGCTCCCTGCAAGCCGCCGCTGCGCATGACCAAGTTCGAAGACCTTGTCTACAACGAGACCTTCGAGCCGACCAAGCAAATGAAAAATAACATGTATGCGGCATGGTGGTATTGCTGCATCCCGATTTCCGTGATCAAGAAGAACGGCTTGCCGCTGCCGGTGTTCGTGCGCTGCGATGATGCCGAGTATGGCATTCGTTGCAAGACGAAGTTCATTACCATGAATGGCCTTTGTGTCTGGCACATGTCCTTCCACGAGCGGTACAACGCGGCCGTCGAGCGTTACCAGACCACGCGCAATACCATGGTCGCCCAGGCCGTCTGCGGCATGGCCCCGAAGTCCGACTTCATGTACGAGCTGAAAAACAATATCCGTTTGGAACTCAAGAAGTTCGGCTATGAGAACGCCGAGCTCTGCCTTGACGCTTTCGAGGACTTCCTGCGTGGCCCGAAGCGTTTCAGCCAGCCCGGATTCGCCGAGAAGACTTTTATGGCTGCCAACAAGAACAAAGAAAAGCTTGTCGATTTCGATACGTTGCAGCGTCAGGCCGATGCCGACCCCGAATTGCGTGGATTCAGCATCAAGAAGGTGGACCGCCAGCTCATCGACGGCGACAAGGCCCGTACCCTTCCGCAGCGGTTGGAAGACCTGATCACCGACAACGGCCAGCGTATCATCAAGAGCTCCGGCAAGGGTTATGCCGTCATTCCGCTTTTGGGTTGGGCGTACCCCGCCGGCGTGATTCGCGGCAAGCACAAGCTCATCATCATGGATTGGTACAACCGCAAGGGCGCCATCCGTACCAAGGATCCGCAACGCTATGCCGAAATCGAGAAGCGCTATCACAATGACCTGCGCTATTACAAGGCCAACATCCAGCGGATTCGTAGCGAATACGCCTCGGTGCGTCCGACCTTGACCAGCGAAAAGTACTGGAGGCATTACCTCAAGATGGATTAATCCGTTAAGGGGATAGCCCTTGAAAGGGATTGACCCCTGAGGATATTGTTCGCTGTCTTGTTGGCCGGGAGCGTCTGCTGTCTGATTGATTGCAGATGTTCCCGGCCAAATTGATAATCTCGCCATTATTCCAGGCAAAGGTGCACGGGCGCAAGGGTTTAAGTCTGCAAGGGCGCAGGTCTGTCTGTATTGCATATTGTTTTCTGCGCAGCGATTGAAAAGTAGGCTGTGCGTTCTGATGTTATTTATTAAAATCGATAATTTTTGGATCCAAAAGCAAGCAGACAATAGCCCAAATGCCTGCAACATCAACGCTTTTGCGTTGTACATTACGGCATTTACGCCTTACGTATTATGTGCTTCTATTTTGCAGATTGCTCGAATCGCAATTGAAGTTATGGGACACTGATAAAATGACCTTTTGTGAATCAATTGGCGGCAAAACTCAAATCTCGCTATGGTTACGCATTAACCGTATTACGTGGGTTGGTAAAGACAGATTTCAAGCTACGCTACCAAGGCTCGTTCCTTGGCGTAGCCTGGTCTGTCCTCAAGCCATTGATGTTGTTCTGCGTCATGTACGTCGTGTTCGGCAAATTCCTGCGTATGTCCGACGGCACGCCGACCTATCCCGTCGTGCTACTCCTCGGCATCAGCTCTTGGCAGTTCGTCACCGAATCGACCACGGTTGGGTTGCGCTCCGTAGTGGATCGCGGTGATTTGCTTCGTAAGATCCATTTCCCCAACTATATTGTCGTGGTTTCGGCCACTATGGGCGCCATGATCAGCTATGTCATCAATTTGGTCGTGGTGTTGGTCTTTGCGTTGTTCACGCGGGTGCAGTTCACTTGGCGTGTGGTGCTGGTGCCGATAAACATTATCGAGTTGTATATCGTCACGCTTGCCATCACGTTGCTGATGGCGACCATGTATGTTTATTTCCGCGATATCGGCCATATCTGGGAAGTGCTGCAGCAGGTCATCTTCTATGCGATGCCTATTGTGTATCCGTTGAAATATGTCACCGATCGCGGCGGCATTCTGGCGAAACTGGCCCGTATGGAGCTGTTGAACCCGATCGCCCAGTGCATTCAGGACATCCGGCACAATCTCATCGCACCGATGACCCAGCCCACGATCTGGAACCAGTACACCAACTGGGGCATCCGCCTGTTCCCGGTGGTGCTGACTGTGGTTCTCTTCGTGCTGAGTGTTTATGTCTTCAGGCGCAATAGCCGCAAGTTCGCGGAGGTGATGTGAGAATGGTAAAGCAAGATTCCACAGCGAAATCCTCCATCGAAAAGCGCGATTATATGAAGGCTCCGGTAGTGCTTTCGGTCGACCATGTTTCCAAAAGCTTCAAGCTGCCGACCGAGCAGGCGACCGGTCTGAAACAGGCTTTTATCAACTGGACCCGCGGCATCAAGGGCTACAGGCAGCTCAACGTCCTCAAAGACATCAGCTTCCAGGTTCATCAGGGCGAGTTCTTTGGCATCGTTGGCCGCAATGGCGGCGGCAAGTCGACATTGCTGAAGCTTATTTCGCAGATTTACTATCCTGAGCACGGCACCATCGAAGTTCAGGGCAAGCTGGTTCCCTTCATCGAGCTTGGCGTCGGCTTCAACCCGGAGCTTACGGGCCGCGAGAATGTCTACCTTAACGGGGCGTTGCTTGGTTTCACGCACGATCAGGTCGACGCGATGTATGACGATATCGTTGATTTCGCCGAACTTGACGAGTTCATGGACCAGAAGCTCAAGAACTATTCTTCCGGCATGCAGGTGCGTCTTGCGTTCTCCGTGGCCATCAAGGCCCAGGGCGACATTCTCGTGCTCGATGAGGTGCTTGCCGTCGGTGATGAGGCGTTCCAGCGCAAGTGTGACGATTTCTTCACCGAAATCAAAAAGGATCCCACCAAGACGGTCATTTTGGTGACGCACGATATGGGTTCCGTCAAGAAGTATTGCACGAGGGCCATGATGATCGCCGATGGCGAGGTCGAGGCCGTGGGCGATCCCGAAACCGTTTCCCAGCAATACACGCTGGCCAATCTCAAGGCCCAGCAGATTGGTGCGACAGTGGCCGACGAGACCAGCGTGGGCTATCCCAACGGCCTCAACGAGCATTGCCCCGTCCTGTGCACCATTCCGGTGTCGCCGCAGGTCGTCGACGGTACGAAGCCGTTTGTGTTTGACGTGGAATACCAGTACGACGATCCGGGCGACTTCTATCTCGCGATCGCCATGCACGATTTGAGGCGTGGCGGCATCACCTACGATTCCGGCCCCAAGGTCTTCAAGATGACCAAGCACGGTCACCAGAAGGTGCGGTTTGAGGTCCCTCTCAGCCTGCTCAACAACGGCGAGTTCCGGCTGGTCACCTCGTTGCGTATCGCCCATCCGGGCGACGCCGGGGCTACGGATGCGGTCGGGGTCGCGGTCGATGACAATGCCTGCAGTTTCGTCATCAGAAACGAACGGAATGGCGAATATGCGCTGTTGAGCGATCGTGCGATGAAGATCCGGCCTCTCGATACCTCGCTGGTCACCATTGTGAAGCAGTAGGGTATCGGCTGCAAGCCAGGCAACGGCATCGTTTCGGATCGGCCGGTTTCTGCTGATCGGTTCCTACTGACTGTTACCCGCCGCCTGCTATCCGCTGGTGGTTTCAGAAAAGGTTTTTAATAACGATTGGCCTCGCGCTCGTTTTGGTTTTGACAAGCACAAGGCCAATTTATATGGTGCCGTTCGCCCATTCAGATTTCAAAGCTGTGAGAGAGGTTGATACCCGGGCTTTCCTTCACGACCAATGGACCCATATTGAAAAGTAGTAGAAAATATCGTTATTAGCTAGCGCTACTCTTCGTTGATGGAATTTTCGGCAAATACCTTGCTCCAGACCTTGAGGCTTGCCATGTCGTAGGCGCGATACCGTTGCGAAAGCTTTTCCCAGTTTTTCATCAGCGTGCGCACCAGCCGTACGCCGCGTTTCATTTGCTTCCGGAACAGTTTGCTGTCCCTTCTGCACCAGGCTAGAGAGTTGCCGTCGGGGGAGGTGACCAGGGCGGAGTTGACTCCGACGAACGATTCCCAGATGTTCTGGTCGCTCGGCACCGCGATATCCGGGCGCTTGTCTTTCAGCCCGTTGTCTTTGGTCGTCAGTGCGTGCAGCAGCGCCTTTGCGCCGGCCTTGCGGTCCTGACGCCGGTCGACGGTGCGGCTGAATCCGACGAATTCGCGTTTGGGTTCGGGGAAATCGGCCGCCGACGTCGACAGGGCGGTGTCGTTGAATCCTTTTCGGGCGGCGCGGACTTCGGCGATTTTATTGGGCATCGATTCCACAATGTATTGCGGGCCTTTGAGGATGTCGTTAAGGCCCATCTGCCGCAGCTTGAGCGCCGAATAGATGAATTTCATTCCCAGTTCCGCGTCGCCGTAAAGGATTTCGTAAGCGAAGCGCGAATTCGGTTTCGGGCAATGCAGCAGCCCCAGAATCCAGCGGTTGCGTTGCGAGAAATACTCTTCCCAGGTTCGCGCAGGGTCCTTGTCGTGCCAGGCTTGATGCCAGACGGCGACCCCCGGCAGACTGACCGTGGGGTAGCCGTGTTCACGGGCGCGCAAGGCGTATTCCGCGTCGTCGAACTTGATGAAGAACGGCAGGGAAAGGCCGATTTCCTTCATGATTTTCACGGGGATGAGGCACATCCACCACCCGTTGAAATCGATGTCGACGCGCTGGTGGCGCTCAGGGGAGTCGCGCAGCGGGAAGCGCGCGAAATCGTGGTTGTACTTGAGTCCTTGGCTGGGCTTCATCCACATGCGGGTATAGTCCCAACGTTCCCCCTGGGTGTAGAGGACGGTGCGGTTGTCGAGGTGGAGCATGCCGCCGCCGACGATCGTGGGCTTCGCGGCGTAGTCCGCGAATTGCAGGGCGCGGAGCAGTGATTCGGGTTCGGTGATGGCATCGTCGTCGAGCAGCAGGGTGTAGGCGCTTTTGCCCGCCTTGATGGTCTCATACATGCCTCGCGAGAAGCCGGCGGAACCGCCCATGTTGTTCTGGCGCAGATAGGTGAGTTGTGGGCCAAGTTGCGACGATACTGCCGGGAATTCAGCCTGTTCCCGCACCAATTGGTCGCCTTGGTCGATGCAGTAGATGGTATCGAGCCGGTTCCTGAGTCGTTGGTCTTTGGCGATGGTTTTCAGTTGGTTGAGGCAGTATATCGGGCGATTGTAGGTGGTGATGGCGATGGAAAGCGTGGAATTCGGTTTCGCAACTCTTTCCTTTGCGGGCACCGCCCAGCCGGCGTCTGCGATGGTGAGCTCTTGCACCTCACTCGCTTCGGCATCGAACCAGAAATAACCTCCGTCGATGAGGCCGGTCATCGGGATTATGGTTTCGATTTCCTGGCTACCTTCATCACCGCTGGTCGTGTCCACGGAAATGGTCGAAACCGGCGAGAAAAGGCCGCGACCCGTTGATTTGAAAACCGTAATGGTGCCTTTGCCTTGCACCTTGGCGCTAAGGCGAACTTGGCTCACGTTGGTCCAACGCTTCCAATATGAGGCCGGAAACGCGTTGAAGAACGTGCACAGTGAGATATGGCCTTTGGGGGAAACGGTGATCTGATCGCGGTTGTCGACCTTGAACGGGTCTTTTCCGGATTCATCGGAATGCCGGTGAACGCTTTCGTCGATGAGATGCTCGAACGAATCCTTGTTCATCTGCCCGAACGGCAGGCTTTGCATTTTGAGGCGTGGATCGATGACGGTGTCGGTGATGTGGGGACGCGTCCATTCGATGGCATACAGAGGCAAGGTGACATCTTGGTCGGTGATGGGGTAGACGATTCGGTTGACCGTTTCCCAGTCTTCAGATGAGTTCGGATTCTGTTGCATAGCCACGATTATAGAGTGATGTATGTTCAGCGGGCTGGCGTCGTCGGCGCTCTTGCGCGACTTGTGTGGTTTCGCTGGAATTACGCACTCTGTTGATTTGGCGTCGTTATACTTAAGAACTATGGGTCAAGAAAGTTCCGCGCACAAGCAATGGGAAACGGTGAACCGTGTGGTGTTCCCGGTCGACGATCAGGAGTCCGTCATGCCGCTGTATGCGGTTCGTTGGACGAGGCCCCATGTTCCCGAATCGGTGTTTGACGGCGTCTCCCAGCTCAAACGTGCCGATGTCGACGCGTTAAACGCAATCGGCTTCGATGAAACCATGCGCGAAGCGACTGCGGATGCCGGCGCTGCCGGTGACGAACTTTCGGATTTCACTGTGCTTTCGCGTCGTTCCGCCAGTCTTGAGCCTGGGGCGCATATTTCTTTCTGCACGTATTTCAATGCTTTTCCTGCGTCGTATTGGCAGCGCTGGACGAATGTGCGTTGCGTCCGAATTGTAATGCAAGTGCGCGGCGAAGGCGAAATCAGCGTGTTCAAATCCACGGCGCGCGGTCTGTTTTCGATGGTAAAGACGCTTGAGGTTTGTAGCGACGGCTGGACGCAGATAGCCGTCGAAATTCCGCTTTCCGGCCTGTTGGATGGCGGGTATTTCTGGTTCGATGCCTCCTGCACATCGAAAAAGAACGCTGCCGATGGCGCTATGGCAGGCTTGTCCATTCGCGACGCCGGATGGCAGGTTCCGGCTGGCGATTTTGCCGATGGCTCAGACCGTCTTCCCACTTGTTCCATAGCCATCACCACTTACAACCGCACTCCATATTGCCTGCGTCAGCTCAAGGCCATCGCGGGTGAAACCGGGCTGCGCAAGCGGCTCGACACCGTTTATTGCGTCGACCAGGGCAACGACAAGGTCTGTGATCACGATGGGTTTGACGAGATTTCAAAGGATTTGGGCGGCCAGCTCACCTATATTCAACAAGGCAATATCGGCGGGTCCGGCGGGTTCTCGCGCGGCATGCTCGAGTCGATCGATGCGGGCAGAAGCGCCTACACGATTTTGCTGGACGACGATGCCATCATGGAGCCGGAATCGTTGCTGCGTTCCATCCAGTTCGAGGATTACGCCAAACGTCCCGTTTTGGTGGGCGGCGGCATGTTCCATCTCGACGACCGGACGATGCTGCACGTGCAAGGCGAGCGTTTCGACCGCGGCACGCTGAAACCATGCCCGCCTGCCGGAGCCAGTTATAACCACGATTTTGCCGTCTCGCCGCTGCGCGATTCGCCGGAACTGCATGCCCGGTTCGATTGCGATTACAGCGGATGGTGGATGTGCTTGATCCCCAACTCGGTCATCCGTGAGATCGGCCTGTCGCTGCCGCTGTTCATCAAATACGACGACGTGGAATACGGTTTGCGCGCTCGCGAACACGGCTACCCGACAGTTGGGCTTCCGGGGGTCGCTGTTTGGCATCAAGGCTGGCACGACAAGGACATTTCGCGTACGTGGGAGGAATACTACGCCCAGCGCAACCGCTGGATTTGCACGCTGCTCCACTTCCCGAACGCCGGTAAAAGCTACGTGTTCCGCATGATGTACGAGGATGCTCACCTCGGGGTCAAACTGATGTATTCGGGCATGAAACTGCATCATATGGCTTTGCGCGACGTGATGCGGGGACCTGCTCATCTCGTCGACACGCTTTCGACCAAGCTCCCCGAAGTGCGTGCGGCCCGTGAAGGATTTGCCGACAGCGAGGTAAGTGATGACGTCGAATCTTTCCCGGCGCCAGCGGCGATGTTCGAGAACCGGCGGCCTGCGCTTTCGAGCGGCGAGCTGGCCAAACGTGCCGCGAAAGAGGTTGTGAAGGCGGTGTTCTCGCGGCAGGACGGGTCTCACGATGCTGTTCCGCAGCTGGAGATGAAGTCCAAGGACGCGCTCTGGCCGTCGTTTGACGGGGTGAGCTCGGCGTTGGTCACCACTTCCGACGGCAATGGCGCGGCGTGGCTGAAACGCGACAGCAAGCTCTACCGGCGCAATCTGCGTGAATGCTACCGGATTGCCACGTCGCTGGTACGTCACTGGGATGAACTTGCCGACTCCTATCGTTCTGCTGATCTGTCAAGCCCCGATTCGTGGCGCGCGATATTGGCATCCTTGCAGAAGCAGGATTAGAAAATAGTCCGAATGCCGATTCGTTTGCCGTCTTATTGGCTGATTGTCTTGTTGATTGGTACACGGGTGTGTTCCGGTTTAGTTTTGCATTGTGTGCGTCAGCGCACGCTGTGTGTGCCGGTGCATGTTAGCGTCTGTAGTGTACACTGCGTTGCGCTTTATCATGCGTTTCCAGCTGTAACGCAGAATTTCAGCCGAATGTTCGGTGTTGTTATCTTCGTAATTCCTCATCGGTCTTCGCAGTATCTTTACTTGCGTTCGCGCAGGATTCACAAATGGATTTCTAGACTCAGGAACTAGTAGACAAGTTGATGCCCGAATTTCGACGATATCGGCCATAACAGTTGGCGATTGCAGCGCGACGGTTTGGTTGCGCCAAGCAATATGCGCGAACAAAAATGTGCGGGGTTTATCGCCGGTTTGGGCATTGTTGATGCGTTAGTGGATATGCAACGCAGCGAAGACAGACCTATGGAAACGTGCCGGAAAGCGCGTCGGAACCCTCTTTGCTGTATGCGTGCGGAAGGTGAAGGCGCTAAATGGTGCACATGGGGTATGGCGAGACCTGGGCGAAGGTCATTCTCATGGGTGAACATTCCGTGGTTTATGGGTACCCTGCACTCGCCGCCCCGCTGCTTTCCCTGAAGATGCGGGCCTGGGTCACGCCGGTCGGACAGGCCCAAAATGACGTCGGGACTATTTATGACACTTCGGAAAAGGCAAGTCGTCATGCTGTAGGTCCGCAGCCTTCGCGTACGGTTATCAGTGATTTTCGTCATTCCATGGATTCCTCACAATCGCCTTGCGGAACGCTTAAGGCGTTGAATTATGAAGGCTCGCTTTCCGAGGCGGGAAGCCGTTTTGGCGGGTTGGAGCGTGCGGTCAAGGTCGCCACGCAATTCGCCGGATGCCCCGGCCTCGCGTTCGACGTGGTCACGGATAGTTCGTTCCCGGCCGGTCGCGGCATGGGTTCGTCGGCGGCCAGTGCTGGTGCCGTGATTCGCGCGATTCTTGATGCCTGCGATGTCAAAACCAGCGAGCAGGAGATTCTGCGTCTCACCAATGAGGCCGAAGTCATTACGCACGGCAATCCGTCGGGCCTCGACGCGGTGACGACGTGCTCGCGTGATTTGGTGGCGTTCGAATCCGGCGAGATGCAGCACATGAGCGTTGATATGCCGGCATACTTGGTCATCGCGGATTCCGGCATCGCCGGCAGCACACGTGAGGCCGTGGGCAACGTCCACAAAGAGGACGAGCAGGATCATATGCGCGTCAAATCCATTATGGACGAGCTTGGCGAACTGGCGCGTGCTTCCGAAACCGATCTTGAATTCGGCACCGTTGCCATGCTAGGCAAGCGGATGAATCGGGCGCATGGATTGCTGAACGAGCTCAACGTCAGCCACCCCCTGGTCAATCATTTGGTCGAGGCGGCACGCGTGGCAGGTGCCAGCGGCGCGAAAATGACCGGCGGTGGTTTGGGCGGATGCCTGATCGCGTTGGCTGGCGATGCCGAAACGGCGAAAAATGTCAAACGCGCGTTATTGCGTGAGGGTGCCCGCGAGGTCTGGATTCATTCGTTTGCTGCCGATGCCAACCGTGGTTTTGACAACGAAGGCGCCGTTGCCGCTCACCATGTTGTTTCTGACGGATCGTTCGTCGTTGCGTAATACTCTCATCGTAATACTTTCATCGTAATACTCTCATCATTCTGACCGATGCTCATTGGGGTTGCCGTAGGTCGGGACTTCGATGGATGGCGTTCGTGTCCGATGGCTCGTACACTTTTAGCATTCGTTTCTGATTGAATCCGATAATTATCTTTGATTATGATGTCAAAAATTGCAGAAAACCCACAGGATGCTGGGAAGTTCGCACGACTGTGACGGATCCGTATACGAAATATCGTGGATTCTGCGGGTTTGGTGGATAGTCTCGGTTTTGCGTATCTGTGTGGACGCCGAAGCGTTAGACTCATGGAACTGTGAAGGTCAGTACAGAAGATATGGCGAGAACGCAGGAGTCGGGGCGCTCGTGTGGTGATATTACCTCGCCGGCACATATTGCGGATGCCGTTTCGTCGTCGCCATCCATGGTCAACGGCGGCAAGAAATCTGACGCACATTCCGCCACTGCTGTCGCCAACGCCAATATCGCACTGATTAAGTATTGGGGCAAAGTGGACGAACGCCTGATTATTCCCCGTGCCTCAAGCCTTTCGCTGACACTTGACGGTCTTTCCACCCGTACTATGGTCGAATTTAGCGAGCCGAATACGCCGCTGACTGCCGATTCCCTGACGATTGACGGGAAGCAGCAACAAGGTTCGGCATTGACTCGTGTCTCTAAATTCCTTGATATCGTCCGCGCAAAGGCTGAAATCACCCTGCCTGCGCGCGTGGTATCGACCAATACGGTGCCGTTTGGCGCGGGATTGGCGAGTTCGGCGTCTGCGTTTGCGGCACTTGCGGCTGCGGCTTCCAAAGCTGCAGGACTTGATTTGAGCCCGCGCGATTTGTCTCGTTTGGCGCGGCGAGGTTCAGGCTCGGCCTGCCGTTCGGTTTTCGGCGGGTTGGTGAAATGGAACGCGGGGCACAACGACGAGAGTTCCTACGCGGAGCCGGTGGATTCCGACAATATGGACCTGGCTATTGTCGTGATTCTGATTTCTGGGGACAAGAAGCCAATTTCCAGCCGTCGAGCCATGCGCCGCACCATCACGACCTCGCCGCTTTATGATGCGTGGATTGATTCCTGCAGGCAGGATCTGGACGATGCCCTTGCGGCGATTCATATGGGCGACGTACGGCGTCTGGGCGAAATCACCGAGGCCAATGCGTTGGGTATGCACGCGGCGATGATGGCTTCCCGCCCTCCTATTTTTTACTGGCTTCCGCAGACCGTCGCCGCGCTCAATGCCGTCGCTTCGATTCGCAAGGCAGGCTTGGGTGCGTGGTCGACGATGGATGCCGGCCCCAATGTCAAAGTGCTCACCGAAGGCCGCGACGCCGAAAACGTCGCTGAAGAATTACGAAATCGTCTGCCAGGTTGTGAGATTTCGGTGCATCGGCCAGGTTCCGGCGTGCGCTTTGAGGCCTAGGCCTTGAATATCGCTTGATGGGTGCTTTCCCGGTTTCCGGCGTTTGCTTCGAGGTGCGGTTGTGCCGTTTAAAAGTTTTCGATGAATTTTGAATGTCGCAACTTTCGTCCCAGAGAAGGCTGGGGGAATTATGTTCACTTGTCTTTGTGATAACGATATTTGGCATTCAATATCATTATTTGTGCGATTCCATGCGATGAATCAGTGGTAATTACGCATTCTTGCAGCTATTTGGCAGACGCTGGGAGTTAAATGGTTTCTTGTGAAAAAGCTTATTGAACAACTCGTGAAATTCGGTATTGTCGGCGTTATCGCTGCCGTTATTGATTTTGGTGTGCTTAACATTCTTGTAGCCGCCTTCCATATGAACAACGTGGTGGCAAGCACGATTTCGTTCCTGGTTTCTCTGGCGTTCAATTACTGGGCGAGCATGAAATATGTGTTCAAGCGCCGCGCCGACATGGCACGCTGGATGGAAGGCACGATTTTCCTGGCGGCTGCGGTCGTCGGGCTTGGTATCAACGATCTGATTATCTGGGGAAGCACGCTGGGAATGGCGGCCAATGCGGCCGTCGCGCAACATGCGATGTACGTCCTGCGTACCAATATCGGCAAGATCGTCGCCACCGTGGTGGTCGCCATCTGGAACTTCGTCATCCGCAAATGGCTGCTCGACGACCGTTCCGGGCAGAATGGCGGCACCAAGCAACAGGCCGAATCGGGATCTGGCGTGTCCTCTGGCGCGACCACTTCGGCAGCCGCTTCTACAAACTCGGCTGCTAAGCGCAAGACCTTCGCCCAAAAGCTCGGTGAATGGTCGATCGCCCATACCCCTAAAGGCTGGCAGTAAAAGCTTTTTGCATTATATGAATAATTAGTTCGTGATAACAGCAAAATGCGTCTTTTCCAGCACTAAGTAGGGTATAGGTGCCGGAAAAGTCGCATTTAGCGCGATTAATTAGGACTTTTCCAGCACAAATGTGTGTGGAGTGCTGGAAAAGTCGCATTTAGAGATCTATGGGGTATCGGCAAACACGTGTCGTGCAGCTCATGGATTGATGAGTCTCGCGCCTTCCGACCCCATGTCTCATGCCTTTACGCAGTATTTCACACCTCGACCTGGGTGAGTGTCGGGGTTTCGGTGCTTCCCTTGATCTGCTTGAAGCCGGTGAAGGAGAGCACCAGCGAAGTCAGCGCGAGTGCCGTGACGACGAGGAAGCCGCCATGCGAACCCATCCGATCGATGAACACGCCGGCGATGGCCGAACCCGCGGAACCGCCGATCGAGTTCATGGCGCTGGTCCACGCCATGCCTTCGGTGAAGCGGGTCGGGGGCACGAGGTGCAGCATCAGCTGGTTGCCGTTGATCCACGTCGGGGCCTGGCAGACGCCGATGATCAGATAAATGAGCATAATCGACCAGAGATTGTGGGTGAACATAAACAGACTCGTCCCCAAATCGACCACGATAATGCAGAAGTAGAAACGTTTCCACAGCGGAATCGTCCAGTTCTTCGCGCCGTAGAAAATCGCACCGATCATCGAGGAGAACGAGAAGCACGCGAAGACGAAGCCCGTGTACTGCTTGACGTTCTGCTCGGTGGCGAACGAGATGATCGAAATGGAGGCGGCCGACTGGAAGGCGCCAAGCCCGAACCATGTGATGCACATGACGATTAGCCCCGGTCCCCAGATGGACTGGCCCTTTTTGAACAGGCCGGCCTTCTCTTCCGCTTCTTCCTCTTGCCCACGCAGTTTCGCGGCTTTAAGCGCCTCCCGCTGGCGGTACTCCTTGCGCGAGATGCCGGCTTTGCGGGCCAGTTGCGTTTGCGAAGGCGGTTCCGTGGACAGTTCAGTCAGGAACATCAGCGCGCCCACGATCACGCACATGCCGGTCACGGAAAAGGCGAGCACACCGGAAATCACGGCCAAGGTCGAGGACAGCGGGTTGCCGATGACCCACATCGCCTCGTCGAAAACGCCGGAAAGCGACAGTGCCCGGTCAGTGCGTAGGCGGTCGCCACGCAGCAGGTGCGTCCAGCGGCTGCGGGACATCGCGCCCCACGGCGGAATGGCGGCCATGAACGGCACGATAATGAACAATATCCAGGACGGGACCCGTGAAGTGATGCAGGTGACCAGCGCGGTGGCGGCCACGACCCATACGATGATGGTGGGGATTGAAACCTGCCGCTGTCCGAATTTGTCGACCAGCCTGCCAAGTATCGGCGTCACGATCGCCAGCGCGATGGCCTGCACCGCACTCAGCGCCCCGGCCAGCGTGTAGTTGCCGTAGTAATGCTGCACCGAAATGGTGATGGTCATGCCGACCATGGGGAAGGGCATGCAGGCGATGACCGAGCCGATGGAGAAACGTGCGGTGTGCGGCATTCGCAAGAGTTCGGCGTAGCCGCCGAAGAGATGATGGGTGGCGTCTTTGATTCCAGAGACGGGGATAAAGCGCATGGCTTTGCGGATTCCTTTCAAAAAACGTGGCGGAAGTTTGGTCGGTGGCAAGCAAAGGGGAATCAGTTGGTTCGCGGCCGAGCGGATCGAAAATGATCCGTTTGTCGAACCGGTTTTGTGGATTCGGAGGGAACAACGGCGTTGTTCCTTTTTCTCTACTCTCAGTCTCGCTACTTTAGCGGTCATACGCCCCAACACGCGGGAATTATGCGGAAGACCGAGGCCAAAAACGTAAATCTTTTGCAAACGTATTCATCCGTCTTGTTGTGCATTGAAAATGGATGGGAATGCCGGAAAATGTAATACTAATACCAGAATGAAATAGCGCCTGAAGGAACCGGAAAATTCGGATTCGAACCGCTTGAGTAGCGGTAGGTCAAGTAGTCGGTAAAGACCGAAGCCGGTGGTGTGGACTTTGCAAATCTGAAGGTTTCCGGCCGTTTGTAATATAAAAATAGGCTATAGGCAGAGGCACTACGAGCAATACATCGTCAGGACGGCGCGCGTGCTGAGCCGCTGGTACCCTATGAATTGGTACGGGTTGCGATATGCCCTATCCAAACAGATTCATTGTCACGATGAAAGGCCATCCATGTCGTCAACCGCTTTGCAGACCACGTTGCATTTCGTACGTCATGGCAAGGTCGAGAATCCCGATCATCTGCTTTATGAGCGTCTTCCCGGCTTCCATCTTTCGGCGCTTGGGTTGCGCATGGCTCAGGCCAGCGCGCGGTATATCGCAAATGATGCAGATATGAACCAGGCGGTGGCGCTGTATTCCTCGCCGTTGGACCGTACGCGCGAGACGGCCCAGGCGATTGCCGCCGAACTCAATCCGGTACGTGTCACGCGTAGGGAAGCGGAACTTTCCATCGAAACCGACCCTCGGCTTATCGAGGCGGGCAACGAGTTTCGCGGCCTGCGCGTCGGCTATGGCAAGGCAGCGCTGTGGAGGCCTAGAAGCCTCAAGCTGTTGCGCAACCTTTGGCGGCCGAGCTGGGGCGAGAGTTATCAGCATATCGCCGCGCGTGTCAGCGATTTCGCGCAGGAAACGGTGCGTAATTACCCTGGAGCGCAGGTTATCATCGTCAGCCACGAATCACCGATCTGGAGCTATCGGCATATGCTGGAAACCGGTCATCCCGAACACAACATGCTGTTGCGACACACCGCGCTTGCTTCGATCACGTCGATTACCTACGACAGCGCAACCGGCAAAATGCTGCACATTGCCTACGTCGACCCTGCCAAGGACGTGCAATAGCATAACCGATCGGGGCCATCGGTGTCGTAACCGTGCAGGGATTACGATAGAGTAAAACCGGCAATTGGCAGTAAGGGCAAAGGAGCGAAAATGACGGTTGATATTGAGGGCGGCATCATCAAAGATGGTGAATTGGCGCGTCTGGCTTTGATGCCTGAAGTACGGGATGCGGCGCAGACCGGTGTCGATCTCATCAAACTTTGGCCGCTGGACACCGCTCAGAAGTTGGGCAACGACGCGAAATACGCGGAGGACCTGCAGGTCCTGGTTTGTCGTGCGGTGGCGGAAGTCATCACAGGCGGCGAAATTCCGATGGCTGATGCCGAATTTGTATACGAAGGTGCGGTTAATATTCCTGGTCGTCCGCAATCGATGGTGGACGCGCTGATTGACGTCAACGACGCGTACGAGCAGATGGAAGACTATTCCCGCAATGGTGACACAACGCTGGTGATGGCCGGTGCCGGCGATCTGAACGTGGGATGGAATGAGAAAACGGTGAAGGATGTTGCCGCCGCGCTTGAAGAGATTGAAGACGCGGCGGGCGCCAGCACCGCGTCGGGCGAAAACGAGTCGAGCGATGACGCTTCGGCGCCGCAGGGGGCGGATGTCGAGAGCGTGGCCCAGCGTCTGGCAGTGGTATTGGCTGCGATTGATGGTCTGTTCGGCTTGGTTGAAAGCAGTACTGACGTTTCTGGCGACGCCGATGCCGCCGCGCGTAACGCGACGCCGATCATGCTTTACATCAACGAGCTGTGCGAGCGCATGGCGATTCCGCGCATGTACCTGACCAGCCAGCAATTCAAGGATCTGGTGGCCAGGTACCGTGAAGCGTCGGATTCTGGTGACAGCGAGCACGGTCTGGACGCGGTTGCCAAGTTTGTGGCTCCGTTGGCGAAGGCCGAGTGGGAGAAGCATCATAACGATGTCGTTTTCGATCCGGTAGCGGTGAAGAAGGCCGAAAAGGAAAAGGAAGAGCAGATCAAGAAGGCCAAGCTGGCCGAGAAGTTCAAGGACATTCCCGAGGACAAAAACAAGCCGCCGGTGGAGCTGTAGTCGCAAAGGCCAAAGCCGGGGCATGCGCAACGTTGCGACTCTTCGATGAGTGTGGTGGCGTATGCCCCGGATTAGGCCTGATCAGAGTTTTTCGTTTTCTGAGCGCCGGATGATATACCTCAGCAAAATTGGGGTACGGCCAAAATGTGTGTCCCTCAGAAACTTCAAAATGTTCCGTCATATTGAATAAAAGCTGTTTAAGATTTGGATGGAGAGATCCCAACCCCTTATCCCGTTACTCTTGTAATGTCTCAGATCTGATTTCGGATGCACATTTTGGCCTATAACCCTGAAGACGAATGGTCCATATACACGAAACGTGCGTTACCAGCGACATTGCGGTAACGCACGTTTCATAGCGTATAGGATGTTTTTTTTATTGTTTCTCGTCGTCGGGACCCATATCCGTCGGACCCATGTATCCCTGCGCCGGTTCCCCGCCGGAACCGGGGAGCTTCGTCTTGCCGTCATGACCGCCACCGGGACGAGTATTTGCATCGAATGGAGGCTCTTTGAGATTCATATTTTCTGCATTGTTGGTTGAATCAGCTATGCTCATCTTGCTCTTTCTTTCTGGCAGGCTCACACATCGCGGTGCGCCGATCTGGCTCCAACAAGTGCTGCCGTACATATGAACTTGTTATGACTATTATAGTAGTACATTCGGCAAACTTTTGTGTGTGAGATTTCGTTTTCCGCGTTGTGAATTCTTTTTTTGCATGAGGCGGTTGTGAACATGGCCTTGAAGCGCGTTTAAATCGATATAATTCCGTCTCGAATGCGGTTGTCCGGAAAACATTAGTTCGTTTGAATATCAAAGAGGAAGGCTTCCCGGGCGTATCCGAAGAGCCTTCCGCTATGAAGGTCAGTGTTTATCAAATGGCGTTGTTGTCGGCGCTACCATCGCGGTTGGCGTCGGCGTTGCCATTGTTCCCATTCTCGCCGCCGAATCCTGCGGAATCGTGACCGTATCGAGCCTGGCTTTGGCTCGTCTGACCGGCAGCGTACTCAGACTGGTCGGTGAAGGCTTGCCGGTTTCCCGTTTGCCCATACTGGTTTCCCGCAGAAGTTCCTTGCCCTCCTGGCTGTCCAAACTGGTAATTGCCAGGATATTGCTGGTTTGTCGTTTGTGTATACGTGCCCATAGAAGCCGACTGGTCGGCCTGCGGACGATAGGCGGGGTTTGCCGGATTCTGCTGCATCGGCTGGCCATATTGCCCGCTCATTGGGGCCTCTTGATTCATCGGCGGCATGTATTGGCCGTTGGCATAGGCTTGTGGCGGGAGGCTTTCGTCGAAGCGGGCGCCCTGCGGATCCGGACCAAGCACCATGAAGACGATTTGCAGAATTCCTGCGGCAAGATAGCACAGCATAAACAGGAACAGAGCAAAGACCATGGTCGCGCCGAATGCGTTTTGCAGCTTCGTGGTTGCGCCCCATTGGGCCATGGCCGAGATGGTCAAGCCTCCGCTGACTGCGATGACAATGAGAATCACCGTACCGACCACAATCAAGCCGATCGGCAGCAGCAGCCACCAACCGGATTTGTTCGAATCGTGCAAGCGGCGGACGGCGATGGAGATGCTCGGCACGAATATGGCCAGGCTCCAGATGGTATCAAGGATGGTGTGGTTCTTCTGGAACAGGGCTTGGTCGATGAAGTTCAGAACGATGGCGACGATGAAAAGGAAAAGCACTGCCCACCAGTATTCGCTGCGGCTGGCGCGACCGGAGAACTTGACATATTTCAGGAAGAAACGTTTGATGGCGTCAACGAACGAGCACCCGTAATCGGGCATGTTGAGCGGAACGGCCGGCGAGGCGCCGAAACCGTTGGGATTTGGCGCGCCATATGGTTGGCCGGGTGTGCCGGTCGGGAATGTCGGTGCGCCGCCCTGGCCCATTGGCGCCGCGTTTTGATAGCCGTTGTTTTGATAACCGGCATTCTGGTAGCCCATATTTTGCGGAGGAATGTTGGCCTGTGGCTGCTGAGGCGCGATGTATTGTGGAGCGTCATGTTGCGGGTTCTGGTATTGCGGCGCAGCGGCAGTCTGGGGGATTTCGCCCTGTGCGCTGGAACCGCCTGTAGACGCGGGGTCCGGCGTGTTGTAGCCATGATATTGAGAGGTGTCCGGAGCCTGACCGTTGTCTGCACCCTGTTGCGGATTAGCGTAGTCTTCGTTGGCCTCGGGGTTGGTGTCGTTCATCGATTTCCTTTCATGGAGCGGATTGTTCTCTATGCGTGCTTCGATAACTGTAATATTCACGTTATTCAGCCAAATGGCAAATATACCGCCTTACATACGTTCTTAAGCTTAGCCGAAAATATCGAGACAGACCAACTTCAAACACATGAATCTCAGCAATCGATTGAACCGGCGGCAATGAATGAGGCGAATCGACAGTATGGATGGTTTTAATCGGATATAACGAGGCTTGCGCTGAGCGTTCCGTCGGTGATTTCCAACGTCACCGGTTGAAACGGCTGGGTCCCGGCTTTGCCGGTCAGTTCGATGATTGCCAGCGCCTCACCATAATAGGTGTCGGTGGTGTCGGTGACGAAACTGCCGGTGTTGTAGGGTGCGGCACAGCCGAAAGCCATCAATTTTGCCCCGGTGACGGTGGCACGTAGCGTTCCCCGCTCAAGAGGTTTGGTGATGCCTTCGCTGTCGGTATAACGCACTCGTACATAGGCCAGATGTCGCTTGGATTTGCGGGCTGTCAAAGCGCTCGCAGACAAAGAACCCTCCGGCAGCGTGTCCGCGCTCGATTGCCAGTCGATTCCATGGCCATCGAAGCCTTCGGGCGCCTCGATGCTTGCCGTCAGCATGGTCGGTCCTTGTGCGCTGTGCATGGTGCAACGCCCGATTTCCTCGCCTTGCCGATTATATGAGACGGCTTCCAGCATTCCGGGATGGTAGGCGCAGGAGAAATTCGCGGTACAGCCATCGCCGAGCCGTTTCCTGCCGACTTCGCGTCCATTGAGCAGCAATGATACGGTATCGGCCCGCGCATAGACCTCGATCCGGGCTTTCCGCCCTTCACAGTCTTCCCAACTCCATGAGGGCAATGCATCGGTCATTTTCCAGGCGCTGGGGGAGTGCTTGTCGCCGGTGTGGTTGACGGGACGCACGGCGATGTAAGGGCCGGCCGATTGCTCAAGGGCGACGCGCGTGTAAAGCGCCTCGCCGGTGGCGCGACCGGTCAGATCAAGGCGGCCGGACCCGGCGGTAAGCCATCCGAACCCGTTGGAACGCGGTGCGTAATCGGCATATTCCCAAGCGCCGACGCTGGTTTCGCCCATATAGTCCATGCCGGCCCAAACGAAATCGCCGATGAGACGCGGGTTCCTTTTCGCCATTTCGCGGAACCGGTAGGCATCCGAGCAGAAGGTTTCCGAGCCGAGAATGAGCCTGTCTGGATAATGGCGCAGATCCTTGGCATAGCGCTTGATGCCGTAGTTGTAGCCGGCGATGTCGAGTTTGGCGAATGCATCGCGCGTTTTTACATCGCATGCGTGCAGTGTCGCGCCGGTTTTCATGAATCCGGCGCCTAAAAGGCCTGCCATGGTGTTGAAGAACTCGCTGCCCACAGCCTTGTGTTTGCCCCGTTTCGCCGGCTTTTCCGCCGCAGATTCTTCAGAATTGATAACACAGGCTCCGGGCACGATTGCGGGAGCGGAATGTTTTGCAGAAGACGGCAACATGGCATCGCCGTTCGCATTTAAAGATCTTTGGTTCCTATGCGCGGCTTCGACCTCCTTGCGTGCTTTTTCGTCGGAGTAGACGCCGAAACCGATGGAGCTCAGGAAGTTGAAGAAGATGTTGATGCCGCAGGTCACCGGGCGTGTGGGGTCGAGGCGATGGAGGGAATCGGTCATGATGCCGGTCAGCCTGATGCCGCGTTCTTCGGCGGTCTCGCTGACCTCGTTGCCGATGGAATACATCACCACGCTGGGGTGGTTGCGGTCTTTGGCCACCATGGCCGAGAGATCGTTGCGCCAGTTGTCATCGAAATAGCGGACATAGTCGTTGAGGGTTTTGTGGATGTACCAGTGGTCGATATATTCGTCGAGCACCAGCATTCCCAGACGGTCGCAAACATCCAGCATGGCTTTGGAGCAGGGATTGTGGGACGAACGGATGGCATTGTAGCCTTGCGCTTTGAGGCTCTGCACCTTGCGTTCCTCCGCTTCCTCGAACGCGGCCGCGCCGAGGATTCCGTTGGTGTGGTGTACGCATGCGCCTTGGATGATGGTGCGCTTGCCGTTGATGAGGAAGCCGTTTCGTCCCCATTCGAGGGTACGGATGCCGAAAGTCGTGCTGTCGGTATCGTTGAGTGCATCATTGGCACCATCAAGAGGTCGTATGCTAGCGGTGTTGTCTGTGACGTTGCCATTGGCATTGGTGGAGTGTGGTGGAGTGGTGTTTCCGTTGTCTGCCGCCTTGTAATAGGCGCGGCAGGTGTACAGGTGAGGATTTTCGGGGCTCCACAGCTTGGCATTGGGGATGCTGATGGTGAACGTTGCCGTGCCCAATGCGTCGGTGTCGGCGTCTGCGCTCACCACTGGTGTGGCTTGGGGTTTGTGTCTTGAGTTTTGGGAACCGTCAGAAGTATTGGAGATATCGACGGTATGAGAAGTATTGGAATCGCAGGATGTGTCAGGCAATTCGAAGATATCGATATGGATATTGCCGGCGGCGCTTGCTTTGACGGTGATTTCCGCTTTCGCGGGATTGACCGACAATGTGCGGATGCGAATGCCTTCGTGCTCGATATGGCGGCGTGGCCCCACCCAGAGGGTCACCGGACGGTAGATGCCGGCCCCCGAATACCAGCGGCTGTTGGGCTGGTCGGCGTTGCGGGCGATGACGCGGATTTCGTTGGATTGGTTCGGATCGCTGTTGACGGCATCGGTGATGTCGACGGTGAAACCGGTGTATCCGTATGCGCAGGAGCCGACTTCGAGGTCGTTGACAAAAACCTGTGCGTGTTCGTAGACGCCTTCGAATTCCAACAGAAGCGTCTTGCCTGCAAGCACTGTTCCCGGGGTGAATCGGCGGACGTATTCGTAATCGCGGCCTTCGAACCAGCCGGTGTTAGTGCCGCCCGGGGCATCCTTGAAACGCGGTTCGTACAGCATCGCGTCATGGGGCAGATCGACCGGTGTGAACGCCTCTGTGCTGTCGAGATGGCGGTACGCCCATCCGTCGTTGCAGGCTATGGCTTTCATCGGTTGCCCCTTCGTTTGATTGTATTCATCGGTTTTCGTTGTATTGCGTTCATGCAATGGACGTCCCGTCGTGAAACCGTTGCGACTGCATGTTCGCAAGACATATCCAAGACACGTCTGAGGCAAAAACGAGATGTGAAGCAATCTTTGTAATAACGATACTTCACATCTCGCCTTTACTGTTCCTTCAGTGCAGTGGCGTTATCACTGCTCGTTCTTGTTGACTTTGAAGAACGAGGCGATGACCGCAAGCAGTGCCGCGACAAAATACGCCACGATTGCGACTATGGCGCTGTGCATGTCGGCGGTGGTGTGGGCGTTCTGCTGGAACGTCAGAATGCTCGCGAACGTGTCGACCCGGCTCGCGATGATCGACACCACCGAAACGATGAGCAGCACCGGAGCGGCCAGCGAGCACACATCCAGCAGGGTGTTCGCCGCAAATCCGCGTGCGATCGGCATCTGTCGGATGACGAGCACCGCGACCAGCATGAGCAGGGCGAGGACGGTCAATGCCATGACCAATGCGCTGGTGCCGATGTTGGTGAAGGTGTCGGTGTGGGCGTTGACCAGGTAATAGGCGACGGCCGCGATACCGACGATGAGCGCGAGGGCGTTGACGTAGAAACCGACCGATTGTTGTTTGATGAATTTCATGGCAGTTCTCCCTACTTGCTTTGTTCGTTTGAGGTTTGGGCCTTGCGGCTTGAGCGCACATACATCACCGCGCCAAGCAGCGTCAGCAGTCCGGTGAGGATGGAAGCGGCCAGCAGCACGTTGTCATACCAGGTGCGCAGATGGACGAAGTGCGAACTCGAGTTCATGCCGTCCATGGCGTTGGAGTTGGCGTACGCGTAATTCTGCCAGGTCATGTTGCGCTTGAGGTCCGCGCACATGGTGCTGTCGCTGCTCACGTTCTTCTGCGTCCAGAAGGGCCAGTGCTTGGCTACCGCGTTGAGGTTGTCGTCGCCGGTCGTGGTGAGCATGGTGCCGCCGTTGTGGGCGAACGCCGGGAGGTTCTGGTATTCCGGATCCATGATGAAGTCCTGGGAGACCAAGCCCTTGAAGCCCCACTCATCGCGCAGGATGTTGATGAGCAGCGGGGTGTTCGCGTTGACGCTCTGCACGCCGACGCGGTTGAAACCGGTCATGATGCCCAGCGTTCCCGCGTCCTCGACGACGGGCTGTGTAGCCCTCAGCTCGCCTTCGCGTGCCTTCTGCTCACTGACGAATGTGGCCACGCCGGTGCGGTTGATTTCCGTGTCGTTGAACGCGAAATGCTTGGGCGCGATGATGCAGCCGTACTTCAGAGCCTCTTTGACGGTAGCGGAGCCTTCATAGGCGGTCAGGATCGGGTCTTCGGAATAGTACTCGTGGTTGCGGGCGTTGTACGGCGTGCGGTGCAGATTCGTGCCCACACCCCACAGCAGCGTGGTGTTCGCCCAGATGGAGTAGTTGCCGAGGGCCTTGCCCCACTGCTTCGCCAGATCCTTGCTGAAGGTCTGGCCGATCACCGAGTCGGTGGCCATGACGTTCATCTTGAACTTCATGTTCTTGTCATCTTTGGAGATCGCGTACGGGTCGCCGGAGGACTTGTCCTTGTTGGCGTACTGGCCGAGAGGATAGGAGCCGAAACCGTTCGGGCCGTCGTTCTGGACCACTTCAGGGGAGTTGATCGAGGTGATCGGCTTGGTGGAAGTGCCGCCGAATGCGGTGCGGATCATGGCTTCGGGCAGGGTGATCTGGTCCATCAGCTTCTTGTAGCGCGGGTCCTTGATGTTCTTGACACCCTTGAGGTTGGCCAGCGACATGTTGTTGCTGGCACCGAACTTCGTGGCCTTGGCATCGTTGTTGGGCTTGATGGTGTAGGTCTGGTTCTCCAGCCCGGCCTTGAGCATCGCATCGCTCGCGGTCAGGTTCTCGTAGGTCTTGGGCCATGTGCCCTGCCAGTCGGAGCGGGTCAGATAGGTGACGGTGCCCTTCATCCAGTGGTTGAGGTCCGCGTCCTGCAGCTGGTTCTTGACGACCGTGCCGTTCTTCGATTTCTCGAAGGTGGTGGTATCGTCGCTGCCGAGCTTCCAGCTGGCGGCCTGGGTCTTGTCGCCCTTGGTGTTTGCGCCGGTCATGGCGAGCATGTTGTCGGTGGCGTTGTGGGCGTCGGAGCCGATGGCGAAGGTATAGTCACCAGCGTCAAGCCTGTAGCCGCCGGAATTGTCGCGCAGGGTCGAATCCCAGCTGGCCAGGTACTGCGCGTCCGACTTGATGGTGACGGTCTGTGACTGGCCCGGTTCGATTTTACCGGTCTTGGCATAGTCGAAAAGCTGTACCGCGGGCTTTTCGACCCCGTGTTTGGCGTCGTAGGAGGTATAGGGGGCGGAGGAGTAGAGCTCGACCACATCCTTGCCCGCGACCTTGCCGGTGTTGCTCACCGTCACCTTGGAAGTGACGGTCTTGGCCTTGAGATCGACATTGACGCTGTCAAGCTTCTGCTTGAAGGTGGTGTAGCTCAGTCCGTAACCGAACGGGTAGAGCACCTCGTTGTTATAGTTCCAGGCCTTGCCATCAGTGCTGCCGGCAGTGCCGTCCGCGTTGCCGGATTTGGTGACGGTGTCCGCATAGCGGGTTTCGTAATACTTATAGCCTGTATAGATGCCCTCGGCCTGCACGATTTCCGAATTGATGGTGTGCTTTTGGTTGGGGTTCTTCCACTTGAGGTCGCCATAATTGCGTACTGCCGGTGCGCTGGCGTTGTTGACGGCCCAGGTGTCGGCGAGACGTCCGGACGGGTTCGCGTTGCCCGTGAGCAGATCGGCCACACCGTAGAAGCCATAGCTGCCCGGCATGCCGATTTGCAGCATGGCGTCCACCCCTGCGTTGTCCTGTAGTTCTTTGACCTGCATCGGATTGGCGTTGTTGAGCAGCACGACGACTTTGCCGCCGTTGGCCTTCTTGACGTTGATGGCCGTATTGACCAAATCGCGTTCGTCATTGGAAAGCCCGAGCGGATCGGTCTGGTTGAGGTTCTGCGTGGGGTCGACGCCTGCTTTGCCGGGCAGATAGGCACGGTTCTCACCGGCCGCTCGCGCCAGGGTGACGACCATGACGTTGTTCTGGTTCAGACTTGCCTTCCAGTCCGGTTGAGTGGCGTCCAGCTTGCTTTGGGAAGGTTCCTTGCTGGAGAATGGCTTGCCGATCATCGGCGCGGTGATGTGGGTGAGCACGCTTTTGTGGCCGAAATTATTGACTTCGGTTGACACGTCGTTCTTGAGCGCCCCATACATCTTGGCCAGGGTCCCGTTGATGGCGAAACCGCGGGCCTTGAACGCGGCCACCATATCCACGGAATCGGCGTCGGTGCCCGTGTTGGTTGCGGCGCTGGAGCCCATATCACCGCCTGCGGCGGGGTAGTAGCTCGAGAAACCGAGCAGGGAGACCTCCTGTGTCTCGTTTTTGCTCAGCGGCAGCGCGCCGTTGTTTTTCAGCAGTACCGAGCCCTCCGCGCTCATCTGCTCGCCGAGATCGCGGATGGATTGCACCAATTGCTTGGTGTCCTTGTAATCCGAGTGATAGGTGAAGGTCTTGGCCGGGTCCTTCGCGGCGGTGACGAATTCGCTGCTCTTGGTCCCGAGGAACTTGTCGATGTCGGTGCGGAAACCGCTGACGGCGCTCGTCGCCGCTAAGGAGAAGGCCAGCAACGCGGCGAATGTCGTCGTAACCCCTCTCCACGCCCTTGTGTTGTTGTGTTGTGTCATTGCGATATTTCCTTCCTTGTTCGTTGTCCGGACGGTCGGCATCGGCCATTCGGATCGCAAATGTCTCTTTCTCGTTTCCATTGCCGCTTCCGACTCGCTTTGTCATCGGCGGCACATCCGGTTGAGCGTTGTGGCTTTGAGCCTGTGGATCAGGCTTGTGCCGATTGCTGTTCATCCAGCAGTTTTTGCTCCGGATCGACCCAGGTTCCTCCTTGCGCCTGAACGGTTTGCTTTTGATGTTCCACGATGGTTTGCTGGTCTTCCTTGATGTGCTTTTCGACGTTGAGGAAAGCCATGAGTACTGCGATGAGGGCATAGCACACCAGCTCCGCACCCAGGTAGCAGGCGACGAGTACGTTTTGCACGCCAGCATTCTGGGTTGCGGCGGTGGGATTGTAGCCGGCCATGGTCAGCAGCAGGTTGATGAGCCCGTTGCCTAGGCCGGACATGCCGACCATGATCGCCCCGTAAACCGACATGGTGAAGCCGTCGGAGCGGAAGCCGTTCTTGGCCTCGAGATGGTCGAGCACGTCGGATAGCAGGGCGAGCGTGACGTACATCGCCGGGATGGAGCCGATGCCTTTGAGTACGACGCCGATGCATACCATCACGATGCTATGCACATTGAAGAGGCTTACGCATCCGCCGAGCACGGCGATGATCATGCCGAATCCCACGGCGTTGCGCTTGCCGATCTTGTTGGCGATGGGCCAGGCCACCAGCATGCCGATAGCCGTGGGGATGCCGCCGATCAGACCGAGTGTGCTCATGGCCGCGCCGGCCGTGGCTTCGGTGTTGACGCCGTCGAACATCCATCGGCTGTAATAGCTCATTGAGCCGTTCTTGATCATGCCGGAAAGCTGGAAGAGCAGGAAATAGCCGATGATGAGCCACCAGTAGCGCTCGGACATGCACGCCTTGGCCTGCTTGGCGATTGGCAGTTTTTCCTCGACGATGTTGAGGTTCAGGTTCTCTTCGGTGATGCGCTCGCGGGTGAAATAGTATTCGCAGAGGATGCCGACGGCGGTGAGCACACACAGCGCGATCATCAGCACACGCCAGTGGGCGTAGCTTGCCGCGGCGTCGATGTGGCCCTGATTGTCGACAAACAGGAAACTCTGCAGTGCGATGGGCACCACGATGCTGGCGCCGATTCCTATCGCGGCAACGCCCGAGGCGTTGGAAAGGGTGGCCAGAAGCCCGCGTTGGTTGGTGTCGCGTGTGGAAAGCCCGACCATGGAGCTGTGCGCCGTGTAGAAAAGCGGATAGGCCACGGCGTAGTAAAGATTGTATGAAATCGCGATCCAGGCCATCTGCACTGCCGGCGAGGAGTTGCGCGGGGTGAGGAACAGCAGGGCGATGGCGACCACCAAAAACGGCACTGACAGCAGCATGAACGGTCGTGCCTTGCCTTGTGCGGTACGCGTGTTGTCGATCAGATGGCCGATGACGAGGTTGCCGATAACCACCACGATGACTGAAACAATGGGCAGGATTGCCGAGAACGCGCCGAATTTCGACGTATCGGTCCAGCCGAGCACGTCGGAATAGTAACGGTTGAGATACGAGCCGAAGATGGCGTTGGAGATCAGCGCGCAGAACGGCCCGACCAGATAGCCCAGCAGCATTTCCGGTGGCCTGACCTTGGCGGTGGTGATGCGCGTGCGCACGATCGGCCGGTTGAAGAAGCGGACGAAAGCGTTGCCGCTGACGTTGAGCGTTTCACCCGCTTCGGCGGTCTTGGCGGTGTCATTGTTGGTGGAGTTCATTGGAGTTCTTTTCTCTTGCTAAAAGGTTCGGATCTGGCTTGTTTGCGGATGTTTTAGTCTCGTGGCTGTTGGTTTTCGGGCTGTGTTGCGGCAGCGGCAGGTACGGCATCGGTTGCCTGTTCGGTGATTTCTTCAGCGGTTTCGTCTGTCAAACCGCAGCTGAAGCGATGATGCCCTGATTCGGCGTTCCTGCTTGATTCGTCCGGCAGGGTTACCAAGGCCGAGGTGCCCATCGGGACGTCAAGTTCGATGGTGAATTGCTGCTGGTGTTCGTTGTTGGCGTTCTCGCCGCTGGTCTCAGCATCGGCTTCATCGATATGCCATTCGACGTGGATGGTGCCGTAAGGCGTGGTGAACTGGGCCTGTGCGTAGGTCAGGCCGCCTCCGGGCACCGGATGGACGGCAAAACGTCGGTAGCCCGCCTCAATCGGCTCGATGCCGGCGATGCGGCGGTACATGAAGTCCCCGACGGCTCCGGAGGCATAGTGGTTGTAGGAGATCATCAGGTCGGTGCCGTCGTCGCCGATGGGGCATTCGCCGTTTTCGTCGAGCCCGTCCCAACGTTCCCAGATGGTGGTCGCCCCCATTTTGACTTCATAGAGCCATGAGGGGCATGAGGTGTTGAGCAGCATCCGGTAAGCGGTGTCGACCTGGCCGTTGTCGGCAAGCGCGAAAAGGATATATGGCGTTCCAGGGAAGCCGGTGCCGATGCGGTAGCCGTTGCTTTTCACCAGGCGTGCCAGATTGGCGGCGGCCGTGGCCTGCAGCCTGCGCGGGAACATATGCAGATATAGCGGCAGAACATAGGCGGTCTGGAACTCCGACTTCATGCGCCCTTTGCCGTCGCTCAGCAGTGTGCAATAGGCGTCGGCCACCTTGTCGGCCAGTGCGTTGTACCGGTCGGCATCTTCTTGATGGCCGAGCACATGCGCCACTTTTGCCAAGGTTCGGCTGGTGTTGTTGAGGCTCGCGGTGGCTGTCCACTTGCTGCGCTGCTGCCATTGGCTCATCTTCGGCACGTCCGGCGCCACCCAATCGCCGAAATGCAGGGAGGACGGGGTGTGCCAGATATAGCGTTGACGGCCGAAGCCAACCAGACCGGCCCAGAAACGGCAGGCTTTCACATACTTTTTCATGACTGGATACATCGTTTCGAGCACCGTGGCATCGCCGTTGGCCTGGTAAAGCACCCATGGCACCAATACACAGGCATCGCCCCACCAGTCGATGGCCATGGTGGGCATGGTCGCCGGGAAGCCATATCCCTGCGCCGGCACGGTGTTGGGGATGCCGCCGCCCCTGTGCTGTTCGGCCTTGACGTCACGAAGCCATTTCTCCAGAAAACGTTCCATGTCGAAATTGGCGCAGGCGATGGGGGCGAAGACCGCGATGTCGCCCGTCCATCCCATTCGTTCGTCGCGTTGCGGGCAGTCGGTGGGGATGTCCATCAGATTCGATTTCGCGCCCCATACGATATTGTCTTGCAACTGGTTGAGTCTGGCATCGCTGCATTCGAAATCGCCGATTCGCCTCAGATCGGAATAGAGTGCCATGCCTTCCACGTCGATGTCGGCGGGATCGATGCCCTCGATGCTGACATAACGGAAGCCCATATAGGTGAAATGTGGCATATAGGTCTGCTCGCCGTCGACGCAGGTATAGGTGGCTGTGGCTTTGGCGGTGCGCAGGAACGTCGTGTTCAGGCCGCCTTTGGTGTTGAGGATTTCCGCGTGCCGGACGATGATGCGTTGCCCTTGGTGTGCCTTGCGGATATGCAGGCGGACCACGCCTGCGAAGTTCTGGCCCATATCATAGATGGTTTCGCCGTCAGGGCCTTTCGTGCGGCTGACGGGGTCGAATATCTCATGGGCACGGACGGGAGAACCGTAATCGGCGGTGATGCTGGGGCTATGGCGCAGAGTCTCGACGGCTGCCGGATGCCATTGCGTGCCGTGTTGCCCGTCCGGGCCGAGCTCCATGGTGGCATCGTAGGTCTCGCCGTCGTAGATGTCGGCCATGCGGTATGGCCCTGATTCGCAGACCTCCCAGGATTCGTCGGTGGCGATGGTTTCGCTGGTGCCGTCTTCGAAATCGAGACGTAATTCGGCCAGTAGGGCCTGTCGGTCGGCGCTGATGCGGTTCTTGCGGGTGAAGACGAATGAACCCACGGCCCATCCGCCGGCCACCGTGGCCATGAGGGTGTGTGTACCGTTTTCGTCTACGTCGCCATCGGCCTTGAACAGGTCGGTCACATCGTATGTCTGGTATTGCAGATTGGTGGCGTAGGAAGTGAAACCGGGAACGAAGTATTGGTCACCGACCCGATGCCCGTCTATCGAAAATTCATAGATGCCCATGGCTGTGGCGTAAAGCCTGGCCCGCTTGATGTGTTGTTGCTTCGGTGCGAGACGTTTGCGGAAGACCATCGGCGTCGGCGAAACTTTTTTGGCGGTGAAATGATAGTTTGGATCGCTGATCCACGAGCCCTTCCAAGGGGTGCCGAGGCGTCCGGTTTCGAAGGTGGTGGCGGCGCTCGCATGATTGCCGCTTGCATCGGTGACCTCAAGCGTGACCGGATAAACAGTGAAAGGCTGCAAAGGCTCGCCTTGGTAAGGGATGGCAATCTGCTCCGTGCCGGTGTGTGTCCAGCCGTTGACGCTCAACGTCGCCTGTGCGATGCGCTCGCCGGGAACGTCGCTGCTGGTGCTGAATGACATCCGTGGGTGCTCGTTGTCACTCACGCAGCCGTGCTCAAGGTTTTCCACAGCCAGCCTGTCAATCGAAAGCATGACCATCAGCCTCCCAAGGTTCCCATATCTCAACCGATTGTGATTGCCGGCGCATTGGACCGCTCCTTTGCGCTACAGCTTCAGTGTGAATCCGCCGGCATGGCGAATCAATGCCGACCACTTGAAACGCGTTTTTTGCGTCACGAACGACAAGGCCCGTGCTGACGTTTCGATGTGATGTCAGACATAAACGGTGACGATATTCTGGTTTTGACAATGTTGTAATACATGTTTTGCGGCCAATCACGCTGCGCAGCAAAATAGTCAAGAACGACAGGTGGTTTGGCTCTATTCGCCACTCAATACGATATTGAGCGAGAACCATTGATGCTGCGTCTCGATGCTCAGCGCCCCGTGATAGTGCTCCACGACCAACTGAATGGAACGCATGCCGAAGCCATGGTAGCGGCTGTCGCTTTTGGTGGTGACGGGCAGGTCGTGGTCGAAAGTGAGGGTGCCTTGGTACGGATTGGCGATGTGGATGACGGTTACGCCTTTGTCGTGCTTGACCTGCATGCGTATCGTGCGGGGCGTCGTCTTGTCGGACTGGTCGAGCCGGCTCAGCGCCTCCAACGCGTTGTCCATCGCGTTGCCGAACAGGGCGTAGATGTCGGCCGGTTTCATGAAATCGATGGCGTGGCCGTCAATGAGGCGTTCGAACGAGATGCCGCGTTGCTCGCAGATCAGTGATTTCTGTGCCAGCAGTATGTCAAGCGTCTCGTTGCCGGTGCGCACGGAGCTGTCGTAGATGTCCACGAGATTGTTAAGCCCAGTGATTTCATCCTTGCCGATTTTGTTTCCCAGACTTGTCAACTGTTTCTTGAGGTCGTGCGTCTTGACGTTGATGAGATTGATGGTCTCTCTGTCGCGGGCCATCTGCGATTTCTGCTGGTTGAGCAGCTGCTGGAGCACCGCGCCGTCGCGTTCGGCCTGGCTGCGTTCGACGATTTCACGCAGCAGCATCAGCAGGAAGGAACAGGTCACCAACCGTGTCAACACACACATCATGTAGGCGAGATACGGCAGTTGCTGGCCGGCCACGAAGCCGTCGAACAGGCAGGCGAAGACGTTGACACACAGCAGGACGCCGATGAACAGAAGCAGCATATGCGAGCTCAGACTGGAATCCGGCACAGTGTGCGCCAACGGGCGGGCGAAAAGCCAGTAGGCGATGGCGAAACAGGGTATGAGCGCCAGCGGGTAGATCAGTGACGAAATGGATGTGCCGATGCTGTAGTTGCCCGGATTGACCAGCATGACCACGATTAGCGCCGCGCAATAGGCGAGATGCTGCGTGGCCACGCCTGCGACGAGATAGAACAAGGCCTGACGGGCGTTCAGCTCCATGCACACCAGCAGTGTGATGTAACACATCGCATAAAAGAGCGTGCAGCGCGCGATAAGGGTCCAGGCGTTACTGGGTATGAATTTCGTCCACGCGATGGCGATGGCGATCATCACTGCGGCCGAGCAAGTGAAGCGAATCGCGAAATGCCGCTTGCGTTCCAGCCTCCACACGAACATTGCCAAGGCGATGAGCATTTCGAAGAGGAACCCGCAAGCATTGAAAAACCATAGGATGCCATTGATTGCCGAACCTGTTTGAGCGTTTTCCGCGATGGTTACCGTGTTGGCGATGGCTGCGGCATTAACTGTGGCGCCGGCTACGGCGATGATTTCAGAGCACATGATCGCTGCCCAGACTTTGCGCCAGCTGTGTCAGAAACGTCTTATGGTACGAACGGCCGATAGGCAGTATGGAGCCATCGGACATGAAGATTTCTGAGCGGTGTATCTCCTTGATGAATCGTTGGTTGACCAGATACGATTTGCCGCTTCTGAGAAACCCCTTGCCCTCCAGTTTGGCCTGCACCTCTTGCAAGCTGCCCGATCCGATGAGCTCTTCCTGATCGGTGTGAAAGACGAGGGTGTGGCCTTTGACCTCGATGTAGGCCAGGTCGCTTAGCAATACTATTTTCATTTCGCCGCGTTGCGTGATGGCGAAGGATTCCGACTTCCTGCGGCAAAGGTCGACCGCGCGTTCAAGTTTCTGCTCGAAATCGTTGTAGGTGAAGGGCTTGATGATGTAGGCCAGTGCGTCGACCTCGTAGCCTTTTGCGGCGAACTGGGCCATGTTGGTCACGAAGATGATGATGGTGTGCGGGTCGATTTGCCGAAGGCGCCGCGCCGCTTCCATGCCGTTCATATTGGGCATCTCGATGTCCATGAACACGATATCGTAGCTGCCGCGATATGGGTCGAGGAACGACGTGGGCTCGTTGAATTCGGCGATGTTGAATTCGGTTCCTTGTGATTTCCCGCTGTTTTGGAAACGTTCGATGGAATCACGCAAATGGCGCATGGCGGTTGCGTCATCTTCGATCAGCGCAACGGTTATCATCATCCTTTTCGGTTTCCTCTCAGGATTTCGTATTTTCTTATATTACATCCTAGGCAGTGTGCCCCTGTCTGTCGGCGCGGCTCACTTTGGTTGTGGGGCGGGCGGGTGATATCGCTGGTTCACTACCTGTTTTTAGGCAACGATATCGCTTTATGGTACGTTTATGCCGGAAATCATCAATTCTTGCATCGGACCGCTAAATTGTTTCTAAACAAGGTATCCATTGATTTAGAGTTGCATGTAAAGAAGTGCAAGACATGGTCGGGAAGGTATGGGCATGCTCAGCGTCGCGGTTGTCGAAGATGATGTCGTTTTCTCCGCGTTGTTGGAGAGCTATATCAAGCGGTATGCCGCCGAACGCCATATGAAGATCGATGTCGTTCGTTTTGCAGATGGCGCCGCCTTCCTCGAAGGGTTTCACCGGCAGTTCCAGATTGTGTTTATGGACGTCGTCATGCCGCATATCAATGGGATTGAGACCGCCAAACGCATGCGTCGGCAGGATGCGGATGTCTGTCTTGTTTTTATTACCAGCATGTCGCAGTATGCCATTCATGGTTACGAGGTGGCGGCGCTTGACTATGTGGTGAAGCCGCTGGATTACGATTTGTTTGTGATCAAGATGGATCGCGCGGTGAGCAGCGTGCACGTAGATGCCGCATTTGTCATACAACAGGTCGGTGGCATGCAATCAGTGCGCTATTCCACCATCATGTATGTCGAAAGCCAAAAACACTACATCGTGTTGCATACCACTGCAGGCGACTTGCGTATGCGGGGCACTATCAGCTCGATTGTGGATTCGTTCAAGGCCCAGGGTTTCGCGATGATTCGCAAATCCATACTGGTCAACATGGCCTATGTCATTGCCGTCGATGCCACAGGAGTGACATTGGATGGCGTCAGCGAACGGCTGCCGGTTTCACGCACCTGCCGTGCCGATTTCCGTAAGGCGCTGACGGTGTTTGTGGCGAGGAGGGCCTGATGGATTTCAAGCAGTTGTTCGTCATCGGCGTGCAGCACGGCTATATCCTGCAGATCCTCATCGCCGAATTCCTGTTCATGGTGCCGTTGAAGAAGCCGCACGGATTTGCGGTGCGGCTTATCATAGGCTTGCTGGTCGCCTTGCCGTGCATGGTGGTCGTACCCAATATCGTCAGTATGTTCGTCTCCGGCTTTTTCTCGCTGACGATATTCCTGCTGACCTTGGCGATGTGGAAAGTGGTTCTTCGACGGGGTTTCCGTGAGGTGCTGTTTTGCTGTATCGGTGCGCAGCTGATGCAGAACCTTTCATATAACATTGAAAGCCTGATTTATCATTTGTTCCCGGATGCGTTCACCCCATTGCCATGGCTGTGCCTTTCCATCGGTTGCATGGCCCTGACGTACTCGGTGTGCTTTGTCGTTTTTGTCCAGCGGATGAACATGGACGGTGCCGAAGGCATCAACGGCATCTACGTGTATCCGTTTGCCGTGTTGTGCGCGCTGTTCACCTACCTTATGCAGTATTCGTTCCAGGTCTATGGCATCGATCGCATATGGGTGGTGCGTCCGCCGTTGATTTTGTGCTGTCTGGCCGGCCTGTGCGTGCAGTCCGGTCTGGTCGCGCTGAAAACCGGTGCCGACGAGCGATTGTTGCTGGAAAGGATGCTCCGCGGCGAGGCTCGGCAATATCGTATCGAGCGCGAGAGCATGGACCTGATCAATATGAAAGCTCATGATTTGAAGCACCAGATTGCCAGAATCCGTGCCCACGGTTCCACCGATGACGCCGAACTGGACAATATCGAGGCGCTGGTCGCACGTTACGAAAACCAATTCGACACCGGAAACAGGGATCTTGACTTGGTCTTGGGTCAAAAGCAGCTGTTGTGCAAGCAAAGTGACATCAACCTGACCGTTATCGCCCAGGGAGAGGCGGTCTCATTCCTGCAACCGGCGGATTTGTCATCGTTGTTCGGCAATCTGCTCGACAATGCCATCGAGCATGAGCGCACGGTCTCGCCGGCTTCCAGGCGCAGCATCGCGGTGTCGATTCGCGCAAAAGGTGCCATGGACAGCGTCAGTGTGGAGAATTATGCGCCGGATGTGAAGAATCAGAAAACGTGGGTCGAGGGCTTGC
Organism: Bifidobacterium sp. ESL0745; assembly: GCF_029433335.1. Taxonomy (NCBI): domain Bacteria; kingdom Bacillati; phylum Actinomycetota; class Actinomycetes; order Bifidobacteriales; family Bifidobacteriaceae; genus Bifidobacterium; species Bifidobacterium sp. ESL0745. Next base: position 127,621 of record NZ_JAQTHX010000003.1, on the reverse strand, counting down.
CTCACACCACAAAAGGCGACATTGACAACCACGGCTTCGGATTGCGCAGTGTGCGCTATCTGGTCAGAAAATATGACGGAACATTGCAATTGGGAGTAAGTCATGATTGCTTCGTGGCCAATATCCTGTTCCCCTCCCAATCCAATCTTGTGAAGAAATGAATGATGCCTAGACCTGCGTCGCGTACCGTTTTGCCACAAAACGTGACATTTTTGCCTAGTGCGTTTGGCGCAGATCGTGTGGTTTTATGCTGGTGCCAGCTCATCCAACCGAGCTGTTAGGAGAGAAAACAATGGCAAAACAACGGACAAGCGGCGGGCTACGTGTCGCGATCGCTGTGGTCAGCTCGCTGCTGGCATTGGCGGTCGGCATGGCATCTGGCGCCTCGACCTATAGCGCTTATGTCATCACTGCGCTTGGTGGTTCGCCCTATAAAATCACTGGTACCAACGGTGCCAAACCAATCAGTTATGCGCGCGACAACGGTATGTCGCTCAACGCTTGGAAGAAGCAATCCGATTCCTTGGTCCAGGAGGTTGCAGGGGAAGGCATAACCTTGCTCAAGAACGACAACGCGGCGTTGCCACTGGCCCATGGGGCGAAAGTGACGTTGTTCGGTCGTTCCTCGACCGACCTTGTCCTCGGCGGCACTGGTGCCGGAACCGTTGACCCGACCAAGGCCATCGACCTCAAGCAGGCCATGGAGGGTGAAGGGTTCGCGGTGAACCCCACTCTCTGGAATTTTTATAAGAAATACAGCGGGAAGCCTGGCTATATCCGTTCGAACGGGACGTTTTTGGGTGCCCTTCCGAAAGATATCCACGTTGCGGAGCCTCCTGTTTCCGACTACACGGATGCCGTCAAACAGTCTTATGGACAGTATGACGATGCGGCTGTTGTGGTGCTCTCACGAGTAGGCGGGGAGGGCAGCGACATGCCGACCGCGAAGTTCGGTGACGGCTCGCAATACATGAAGCTGCAGGATCAGGAGAAGGCTCTACTTCGCCAGATTCAGCAAAGCGGCAAATTCCATAAGATTATTGCCCTGATCAACACATCGAACGCCATGGAACTCGGCTGGTTGCAGGGCCGTGAATACGGCATCGACGCCGCGCTCTGGGTCGGCGGCTTGGGACAGAGCGGATCGCGTGCCATCGCGCGTGCGCTTGATGGCGCGATCAATCCTTCCGGCCACTTGGTGGACACTTACGCGTCCAATTCGTTCTCGTCGCCGGCGATGCAGAATTTCGGTGATTTCACTTATACCAATGCCGGCAAAATCGTCAAGCAGATGAATCCTGCGGCCATGGCCACGAAATATGTGGTGTATCGGGAAGGCATTTACGTCGGGTATCGGTATTACGAAACGCGTTATGCCGATACGGTCACCGATCCAAAAGGCACGAATGCCGTTTCGGCAGCCGGAGCCAGTGACGGCAAAGCTTGGAATTACGATAACGAGGTCGTCTATCCGTTCGGATACGGCCTGAGCTACGGTTCGTCGGATGGGAAGCCGTTCGACCAACGCATCGTCGATTCCCACGCGGATGCCGACGGAGCCACGGCCACAGTGCAAGTCACCAACACAGGCAAGGTTGCAGGCAAAAGCGTCGTGCAGCTTTACGCTCAGCAACCATACGTCAAAAAAGGTATTGAGAAATCCGCCATCCAACTGGTCGGATTCGGCAAGACCGGAGAACTTAAGCCCGGCCAAAGCCAGAGCGTGACCATCAAAGCCAAGCCCGCCGATTATGCCTCTTACGATTACCAAGGTGCCAAAACCTTTGTGCTCGATCCCGGCAGCTATCGTTTCGCGGTGGGCGACAGTGCGCATGATGCCCTCAACAACGTGCTTGCGGCATCCGGCAGCTCAGTCTCCAATGGCATGGATGCACCCGGAGTGGCCAGCAAGGTGTTCTCATGGAACAACCAAAGCCTGATCAAGCTCGGCAAATCCTATTCGGGTAAATCCGTCACCAACAGGTTTGACAAGGCCTCGCTGGAGGGCTATGGCAAGCAGGCGGGTTATTTGACCCGTGCCGACTGGAACACGTTCCCCAAGCCGTATACCGGTCTTGAAGCGACCGATGCCATGATCGCCAACCTCAATGCCGATGGCACCTACAAGCCCGGATCTTCGGATGTCTCGTCAGTGGTCACCAAGCAAAAGAACGGGCTGACGTTTGCGCAGATGTCCGGCGCGAAATTCAACGATAAGCGCTGGAACAAGCTCATCGATCAGATGAGCGCGGACGATCTGGTCACTTTGGTGATGAGGTCCGGCCAGGTGGCTGTGCCTTCGATTTCCTACCCGGCGCTGTTCATGAAGGACGGTCCTGCCGGAGAGAATGTACGTAAGTACCTTGCCGACGGCACGACTCCTACCGGTTACTGCAGCGAGACGGTTATGGCCTCGACGTTCAACCACGAGCTCGCTCGTCGTGTCGGCAAGGCCATGGGCGAGGATTGGATACGTACCGGTACCTCGGGTGCATACGCGCCTGCCATGAATATTCATCGCACCCCCTATGGAGGCCGGAATTTCGAATACTATTCCGAAGACGGACTGATGGCCGGGGATATGGCCTGTGAGACCGTTGAGGGCCTGCAATCCCGCGGTATCGTGGCGTTTGTCAAGCATTTCATGATGAACGAGCAGGAAACTAACCGGCAGGGTGTCAGCACGTTCGCCAATGAACAGTCGATTCGTGAACTGTATCTCAAGGCATTCGAGAAGCCGTTCACGCAGGGGCACGCCAAGGCTGCGATGGGATCGTTCAACAGGATCGGCTGCACTTGGGCGGGAGCGTTCTCGCCGCTGCTCAAAGACGTGGTACGTGGCGAATGGGGTTCCACCGCCATCATCGACACGGACATGGCCGTCATTCCTCCGCTGCAAAGTATCGGTGCCGGTCTTCAAAACGGCAACAGCATGTGGGCGACTTCGGCCACGACCTTCCATGACGCTGCACTGCCAAAGGCCAAAAAGGATGCCAAGATGCTGGCGAATCTCAAAGAGGCAAGCCATTACATCCTCTTCAATTTTGCCAACAGTATCGGTGTCAATGGCCTGTCGTCGACGTCCCGTGTCGTCAAGGTCACGCCTTACTGGCTGGTTATCGCCTACGTCGTCATTGCTGTGTTGGCCTTGGCTGATGTGATTTTGGCCGTGTTCATGGTTCGGAAGCGTTTCGAGGCGTCCGTCACCATCATCGAGAAGGAGTCTGAACATGAAGGTAAGTAAGGTATCGGTAGCCGCGTACGTTGCGGCGGTACTGGAATTCGCGGCAGGAATCGTCTATGTGCTTTGTGGCGCCCGCAACCACACCATTCTTATTGCGGTGGTAATGGTTGCGGCGGCCGTGATCCAGTTCACTGTCATCCTTCTTCCGAAGGTTCCCTATCTCGAGTATGTCCCGTTTGTGCTCTCACTGGTCGGTTTGGGACGGTTCGTTGCCGCTGTTTGGGACGAGGAATATGCCATTTTGACCAAGATGAACATGGCAGGCTTGAGCCGTTCCTTCATTGCGGCAGGTGTTTTGATTGTGCTTGCCGTCATCGCCTCCGCGGTGGTCAGCGTGCTGCGCGGAACGTCCTCGGGGCATATCGATAAGGGTGCGAGCAGCAAGGAAATCAACAGATCGAAGGAGGCGAGAGCTTAAGTGATGGATGTTGAACATCATCGTTTCCGATGGATTTGCACCGTGGACGGTATCGATACGCTGGCGCTTCTGGCTTTGGCATCGCTGGGGCTGGCTCATGCGCTGAGATACGCCTTCCTGGGCTCGTGGCGGCTGTTCGGCGCTATGGCTGTGGTCGAACTGCTTATCGTGCTTGCCGGGGCTGTGGCTTGGCGTTTGCGTCTGCCCGTCATCTTCGCGGCTGACGCGATTACGGGCTTCGTTCTCGGCTACACCATGAATTATTCGGAAACGACGATGTTCAACGTTGTGTTTTATGTCGAGGCTTCCGTCGCCGTTCTGGCGGCGGTGGCCGGAACCGCGGTGCAGATTTATTGCGCATTGCGTAAGCGGCCGGCGGCAGTGACACAAGACGATGGTATTCGTCCTATGTGGGCGAGGGGTCGCAGGTGGCTTGCAGTGTTTCTGGTGCTTGTCGTTGTTCTTGTGGGCGTTTGGCAAGGTTGTGCGGCCTATGCGCGAAGCGGTTCGGATGCCCGACACGAGGTCTGGGACGTGCCTTCCGCGATGGATGCCGCATCCTCCAAACCTGGCAGTCTGCAACGGGTTACCTATCAGACAAAGGCGTACGCCACCGATCGTCGAAGCGTCACCAAGGCGGCTTATGTCTATCTGCCGTATGGATACACAAGTCATCATAAGTACGACATTTTGTATTTGTTGCATGGCACCGGCCAGACAGAGGCCGATTGGCTGAAAAACAATCAGGCGAACAAGAATGTGCTTGATCAATTGATCGCGCATCGAGTGGTCAAGCCGATGATCGTCGTCACGCCGAGTTTTTATGTCGGCGACGATTGCAAGGGAAATCTTGATGCGCTCACGTATTCGTTCAACAGCGAGCTGCGTAATGATCTGATGCCGTTTGTGGAGTCAAGGTATTCCACATACGCCGCATCTGCCACGAGCGCCGGGTTCACGGCCAGCCGTGACCACCGAGCGTTTGCGGGCCTTTCTCGCGGAGCCGTCACCACCTACCATTCGGCGATGTGCCAGAGCCTGGATTATTTTTCATGGTTCGGTACATTCAGCGGCAGCCGTACTTCAGCCGCGGATTTTCGAAAGACCATTCGTTCGGCTCGACTCAGGAATTATCCAATCCACTATCTTTATGTTTCCACCGGAATCTTCGATTTTGCAGGTCCCGGTCAGGCGCAGGATTATCGTGCGTTGTTGAATGCGGAGCCGCGTCTGAAGCCGGGGGCCAACACCAGATTCGACGTGTTCCCAATGCGCTACCATTCCATGGGAAGCTGGCATCTGGCGCTTTACGATTTCCTCCAGAACATATTCAAGAACTGAAGGACTCGTCAGGCTTCGCTCTCATCTAGCGAAATCGCATCATCCTCGTCGGCCGGGCCAAGCAACAGGCGTTCTGCCAGTGAAACGAGGCCGAGCAGAATGCCGGTCAAGGCCACCACGACGATGGCGGCCGAGAAAATCATGGCCGTTTGGAATGAATTGAACGCGCCCTGCAGCCACACACCGAGGCCGTTGGTGGCTCCCAAATATTCGGCAGTGACTGCCGTACCGAAAACGTAGGCGGCACTGATACGAATGCCGGAGAAGATCTGGCGCGCAGCGACGCGAAGTTTCACGTGAAACAGCGTCCACGGTTTCGTTGCCCCGCAGGTCAGCGCCACGTCCTGATAGAAGCGGGGTACTGCGGTCAATCCGCGTGAGGTGTCGACGGCAACGGAGAACAGGCCGAAGATGGCCACAAGTGTGATCTTGCCGGCCGGATTGAAGCCGAACCAGATCATGAACAGCGGTGCGATGGTGATGATGGGAATGGTCTGAGCAGCCACGAGCAGCGGGTAAATGGCACGGTTTGCGGTTTTCGAGGCGTAAAGGCCGATTCCGATGGCGATTCCGGCGACGACCGCGATTGCGAAGCCTGCCAACGCTTCACCGGTGGTCACCGCTGTTGCAGCCATCAGGTCTGGCCAGGTGACAACCATTGACGAGACGATGGCGACAGGGGAGGCCAGCGTAGTCTGCGAAACGAGGTGCGCGCTCGCCGCCACCTGCCAGACAGCTAACACCGCCCCGATGGTGATGGCCGGCGGCAGCGCCTTGCGCCACCAGCGTTGTGAGGGCGTTGACTGACCTTTCTGCTTCGTTGTCATTGTTGTTCTTCCGTTGCGTTTGTAGTTTCCATTATTCCATCAGTTTTCATTCAGCTGTCTTCTGAAGCTTTTCGAGGGAGGAACTTAGATCGTTCGTTGATTTATCCGGCATCACCTATCAACAGGTTTTCCAAGTCGGATGTTTCCTTATCCTTCAGATGATTCGCATCGCGTTTTATCGTAATCAGCGATTTTCTAACCTCTCGGCGCGCCAAGAAGGCGAAATTTGCGTGATTTGCTATCCATTCTTCAATTTTGGGGGTTCTTGGCGCACCAAGAGGGGCAAAAACAAGAGAATTGGGGATGATTCTTCGATTTTTTGACTTCTTGGTGCGCCAAGAGGTTCCAAAATAGGTACTTTGAGCGCGGGAGATTATGCATTTATGAAGACAAAGAGAGCTGAGAGGAATTATTCCACATATTTGTTGGTCGAAAGCTCGGCGGCTTGCGGCGCGCGGGCGAGCTTTTTCTTGTGCGAATCGGTGTAGGTGCCGGCGTTGTACTGGAAGTCCAGGTATTTCTGGCCGTCTTCGGTATTGACCGTGGCGGTAAGCTTTTGGTCGGGCTTGCCGTTGGTGGTGTCGTCGTTCATGCCGTTGCCGCTCCAGTAACCTTCCTTTACGACCTTTTCCATTGAGGCGCGCGAGAGTTTCGGGTCGAGATGCGAGGTTTTGGTCTGGTTGACCAGGATATCGGCGGCCTTGTCGGGATTGGCCAGCGCGTAGTCGTAACCGCGGCGTGTGGCCTTGAGGAATTTCTTCAGATTGGCGACGTTCTGTGGATTCTTGAGCCACGAGTTCTTCACTGCAAAACCGAGTTGGTCGGGATTGCCCGGCACACCCCACTTGTCGGCCGCGAAGCAGTTGAGCGCCGGCCCGTTGAGCTGTGATTCGACCTCTTCCCAGTTGGCGTAGAACCCGGCGAAATCACCTTTGCCGCTCGTGAGCGTGCGGAAGGTGTTGGTACCTGCCGTCGCGGTTTTGAAATCGCCGGAGCCGCCGGCGTAACGGATCATCTGGCGTACCGAAGCGCTTTGCTCAGCCGATCCGAAGGTGACGAAGGTCTTACCGGCGAAATCCTTGGGCGTCTGGATGTCGGTGCGGCTTTTCAAACTGCACCAGCGTGCGATCGGCTTCTGTGTTAAATCGAAAACCAGCTTCAAGTCAGCGCCCTGCGCGTCGGCGTTGGCGAGGTCGGTCAGTTTGGAGAAGCCGATGTTGGCCACGCCGTTTTCGACGCTGGTTTCTGCACCGGCCTGGGCGGTCGGCAAAATTTTCACGTTGACGCCGGCGTCCTTGAAATAGCCGAGTTGCTGCGCCACGTAAAGGCCGACATGATTGGTGTTCGGCGTCCAGTCGAGCATAAATGTCAAGGTCGGCCTGCCGTCGGCACCGGTTGTGGCGCTGCTGCCGGACGTGTTGCCGCACGCCGCCAGTGACAGTCCGAGTGCCGCAGCGCCAATGACCGCCATCGTCTTCGTGGCCAGTCGCTTCATGGTATGCTTCCGACCGGCTAGCCTGTTGTTGGTTTGGTTTGAACGGTTTTGTTGCATTTCTAGCTGGTCGGTCCTGCTGGAGAACGTATATGTTTGAAGCCCGGAACGTACAAAACTCAGCGGGGTTGTCTTGTCGGTGGCAGTATCCCATCGATTTTTGTCGCTGATCGGGGTCGATGTTGAAAAGTCGGCTGTTGATTTGCCAAGTCCAGTATGGTTTTGCTGCCTACGGCTATGCTGAATATGCGCCGATACGCCGGTCGCCAATTGATTCGTGACAGCGGATTTCCGCGCCTGAGCGTGTTGAATAGTTCCAAAAATCCGCGAAAACTGTGTCTTGATGCCCACCATGAATCACCTTGCCTTTTCTTGCGGCCTGAGGCGACGCATGCGGAAAGGTGAGGAGTCCGCGCGACGAATCAAGCCGATGTTCCAAGCCTGGGAATTGGCCTATGGCAATCGGCATAGCGGTGATTGCTGAATCCATTCCAGCCGATACCAGTGCAAAGCCTGAGTTGCCGTGCTTGTTGCGTTGCTAAATCGTCTTGGCGCAGCTGCTGCCACCAACCGCGCGAACATTTCCAGTATACCAATGTGGGTTTACCGATTGTGTTGACTGCGATGTCGTGATCGCGATGTTTAAAAAAGGCCATCGAGGTTTGTGCTATAAGTCAAAGTTTGTATAACAAAAGTATTAAATGTTGTAGAATATTATTCATATGGAATATGCTGGTCTATAAGGTTTGAGCAGGTACTTCCGGCAAAACTGTCAGGAATGTGGGAGAAATGATGGGCCTTTTCAGGCTGCGTCGATTTTTGGGAGTATGTGGCGGTGAGAGGTAAATTCTGGCGTGATCTGATGGCGGTAGTGTGCGCCTGCGCAAGTCTGTTGTGCGTAGCTCCTGCTGGCACGGCAGCGTCTGCAGGATTGTCTTCGTCTCAATCTGCTTCTGCTGTTTCGCAGGATGATAGACGAGGCGCCGGTTCTCTGGCCGTTTCGACGGCTGATTCTTCTCATTCTTCTTCCCCGATTCCTGCTACGACGTCGATATCCGACGAACCTGCAAGTCCGCATGCACAGCTGCCGGTGTACCCCGTCGACAATCTAAAGTCGGCAGCGGCAACGGGGTTCCCAACGTGGTCGACGCCGGAAACGCAAACAACGTATTCAGGTGTTGGATCGCGCAATCATGTTTCGGCGCAGGCCGAAGGAGACCCGTGTACCCAGTTGTCATTTGACGGCAACGGCGCGAGTGCGGGTGTTCCGGGTGACGTTACCGGACGGATTGATGCCGGTGGCACCTGTGTTGTGACGATACCAGGTGGGTCTGCCATGATACCCGCGGGCGAGGACAAGTCGTTCAGGGGATGGTCCGCGGATTCCGGAGCCACTGCGCCGGACTCCAACTATGATCCGGGAAGTCACCAGTATGCTGCTTCAACAGTGCCGACAAGAGTCGTCTTATACGCCGTATGGCGTACCGTGCCCGCACCCACCGATCTCAAAGTTGCCTATCATCGTAATTCGGACACCCTCACCGTCAGCGGAAAGGCCAATGATCTTGACGACCGTTACGGTGTGGTGACGGTCTGTGCCGACAATCCGTCAAGTCCTGCAGTCTGTCGGCCCAGCAGCGATATACGCGTCTCCTCGATTACCGCGAATCTCAATGATCCAGGCCAGCTTGCCTTCGCAGCCCGCGCTGACCAGCTTGACGCCACGGGTTCCGGCGATCAAGGATATGGGACGTGGGCCGAAACACTGGTCTGCCCGGCGGGCACGCCGTTTCAAGCCAGCAATTCCGGCTACGGGCTTCAGATTCCCAGTAAGTGCTCGCTGATCGAAATGCTTACCAATGGCAGTGGCGGTGGCGTCAACGGAACCAACAACTTCATCATCGGCGGGCGCTATGGTGGCAGCGCCACGTACGTTACCGCCGACAGCGACTTTAAGAACGGACCCGGCCAATATGATGTCTGGGTCTTTACGCGAAGCGTGCATTTTAAGGTCATCGGCACGCCGCAGCGTATTCTCGCCGGATATCTGTACACCGTTCCTTCACCAAGATCGTCCACAGAGGCCAGTGGCGTCGTCGAGGTGCAGTCCAGCTCGGCTGTGCCCCGCACCCAGGGCATAAGGATAGGGGGCAGCAGCGAGCAATCATGGAGCGTCACCTATCCTGCTGCAGATTTTGCCGGCTGGTATCCGATGGACAGCGACTACCGCATTTCCGCCCGACTGACCCTTGACAGCGGTGGTTTCACGACTCTGGCGACATCGCAGTCGGATGTGGCCTCAGGAATCCTTCCTTGGCTGGAAGTGAAATTTGACGCCAATACCAGTCATGGAGGGTCCGGTACGGCCCCGGGATCCGTCTACGGGTACACTGATGACGATCAATCCGAGATGACGTTGCCAGGCAAGGACAGCATGGTGAATGCCAGTGGCAGGCTTCTGGGTTGGAGCCGGGATCCGAATGCAAACGAATCGTCTGGCACCATCTATGCGGTTGGGAAACAGACGATGCCAACCACCGGAGGTACCACCTCCTCAAGCGGTTACGGCACAATCGTCACGCTGTATGGAATATGGACGGTGCCGCCTACTCCCTATGACCTTGCCATTGCCTATCACCGCAGCACCGATACGGTGGATGTGACCGGAAAAGTAGACACCGGCAACGATAAGAACGATGTCATCGCCGTATGCGCGACGGACGGGAGTCACGATCCGGTTGACTGCAATGGAGGTTCCGGTGTCAGGGTCGAGGGCATGAAAATCGATCACGATGATCGCGGAAAGATCAACATCACCGGCACCGCAGACCGTCTCAAAAAAGACGGAAGCCCTGCATCCACGTGGATACAGGCACTTGTCTGCCCTGCGGGGGCAGAGTTTCCGAGTTTTGTCGGTGGCGGTACAACAAGTGCGCCGTCGAACCCGTTGTGCTCGAACATCGAGATGCTTACCGACGATCATCCCAACGGCATCAGCAATACGGACGGTTTCGGTATCAATGGTCATTGGGATCCAGCGACCGGCACCGCTCATTCCGACTGGACCACCAGTGACGGCGATTTCAAGAATGGTCCAGGCCTTTATGACATCTGGATTTATCAGCGTGATCAACACTTCAACATCATTGGCAACAAGATCAAGCTGATTTCCAAATATGGGTATGGTGTGTCGGGCAATGGCACCAGCGGCGTCGAAAACTTGTACGTCCAGCTGAGCGGCACCGGTGTGCAGAATTGGAAAATTTCCTATCCGCGCGAGACGTTCGTCGCCAAATACCCCATTGGTTCCGAACATCATCTGGTGATACGACTGAGCATGAGCGGGGACCTCTCCAATCCGGTGCCGCTGGAAGGTACGTTGCCTTGGGCGAAGACGACGTTTGACGCGAATGCCGGGCGTGGCGGTTCCGGCACCCCGCCCAGTACGTTGCCGATTGTTCCGCCTGACGTTTTTAATGTCTTGGTCGATTATGATCAAAAGAACGCGCTGGTCAAGCTGCCGGATCCGACCGAAAGCATGAAACCGGGAGACGCCGAATTCGTGGGTTGGAACAAGGTCGCGACCGCTACTGCTGCAGGCAACGATGACGTTAGCCCGGCCAACAGCATGGGTGATGCCGCCAATCGTACCGTCTACCTGAATCAGGAAGGTGCCGACACCGAAACGGATGTCGATCTGTTCGCCATCTGGCACAAACGGACTACGCCGACCATCACCGGGATGACGCGCGATGAATCTACCGGTGCCGTCGTCATTACCGGCACCGGTGTGCCATGGGCTGATCAAGATTTTGCGGCTTTGCGGATTGTCGGCAATGACGGCCAGACCATCGGCACATTGCCTGATTCCGGAAACGCTCCGTTCACCTTTGGCGGTGGGAATTCCGCCGATGGTAGTGACAGCTATACATGGAGTTACACCATTGGCGTCAATTTGCTGCCCGAAGGCGGCAGCTATACCGTTTACGCGAAGCTCGGCGGTTCGGAAGACAAGGATTGGCGGGATGCCGGGGCCGCGCGCGCGGTCTATAGTCCCGAGACATCGGCGACGTATTCCATTCGTGCCGGTGACAATCACAATATTCCCCAGACTGGCGGTTCTTGGCGAGCGGCCGCAATATTGGCGGCATTGCTTGCTTTTTCGTTTGCGTCGCTAGTTGTCATTTCTGTTATTCGTGAATGTCATCGTTCGCAACATGTGTGGTAAGCGGCGATTCCTGTGATTGTTCCGCGATATCAGCGCCGGAATACGTTGAGGGCCGAGCTCAGCCATTAGGATCCTAAATGCTGGTTCATTGCTGCTCAGCGTGATGTCTGATATGGCACAAAATATATCGGTGGATATGTATCGGTTGCGCTGCCAAAGCCGGCGCCAAGTAAGCCGTTGCGGATGTTGGAATCGATAGTCGTGAGCGCAGTGACAGGATTTGTTTCGGTGTCGCTTTTGCTGGTTCGGTACCCCCAAAGGCGGTATATCGCCGATTTGGTAAGGGGAATCGGGAGGCAGCGTTTTTGTGAGCATGTCAACGTATCGTCGGGCCTAAGAGTGTTTTACCGAAACGAAAGATGTGTGGAATTTCCCTTTTTCGGTCTTTTGCGGCGTGGCCCGTTGCGATAAGGTGGATGGTATGAGCGAAAACAATAGCAACACACTCCGCATTGCCGTCGTCGGTGCCGGTCCTGCGGGAGTTTATTCATCCGACATTTTCCTGCGCGAGTTGAAGAAGAAGGGCGAATCGCTTGGTCTGCCGACTGACGCGCGTATCGACCTCTTTGAAAAGCTGCCGGTGCCGTTCGGCCTCGTACGTTACGGCGTCGCGCCCGACCATCCGGCCATCAAGTTCATAGCCGACGCGCTGGAGAAGACGCTGGATAATCCTGATATCCATTTGTATTGCGATGTCGAATTCGGCCGCGACCTGACGCTTGACGACCTGCTGCCGCGCTACGACGCGGTGCTGTTCGCCACCGGTGCTGTTGCCGACCGACCTTTGACGATTCCGGGGGCGGATCTCGATGGCGTGCATGGCGCCGCGCGGTTCGTGGAGTGGTACGACGGTTATCCGACCGGCGCTCGCACGTGGCCGCTCGATGCCGAAACTGTCGCTGTCATCGGTGGCGGCAACGTGGCGATGGACGTTTCGCGCGAATTGATGCGCAACGCCGACGACCTCAAGGCCCGCACCGATATTCCCGACAATGTCTACGAAGGGATCAAAACCAACAAGGCGCGGGAGCTGCATCTCTTCATTCGCCGCGGTGTGGCCCAGGCCAAGTTCAGCGTGCAGGAGCTCCGCGAGCTCGAGAAGCTACCGGGCGTGCAGATCCTCATCAACGAGGACGATTTCGACCTCGACGATGCCACCGTCGAGCAGGCCGGCAAAGACAAGCTGGCCCGCCAGATGGTCGAGGAGCTTTACGCCATTCGCGACATGGCCGAGGATATGGAGGACGACGGCGGTGTCGATTTCGAAGGCAACCCCGCGCCGAAGAAGTATTACATGCACTTCAACTCTGCGCCAACCGAGGTTCTGGGCAAAGACGGCAAGGTCGTCGGCCTGCACGTTGAGCGCACCGAAACCGGCGCGGACGGCGTGATGCGCCATACCGGTGAGTTCACCGATTATCCGGTCGAGGCCGTCTACCATGCCATCGGCTACAAGCCGGCGAGTGTGCCGGGCGTGGCTTACGACGAGCAGCGCGATGTGCTGGCCAATGAGGAAGGACGCATCCTCGCCGAACCGGCGCTCACCGCCGAAACCGGCAAGAGCACCGTTCGCCCGCGTCTTTACGCCACTGGTTGGGCCAAGCGCGGGCCGGTCGGGCTGATTGGTTCCACTAAGTCCGATGCGCTCCTGATTGTTGGCAACATGCTCGATGACCTCTCCAAAGCTGAGGACGCTGACGGCACCGGCAAGGGTTGCATCGCTGCCGACCGCGACCCCGAGTCCATCGACCGCCTGCTCGCTTCGCGCGGTGTCAAACCGATTGATTTCGCCGGCTGGAAGAAGGTCGACACCTACGAGCGTGCCGAGGGCGCGAAGGAAGGCCGCGAGCACAAAAAGGTGATCGACCCCGACCAGCTGCGTGCGCTCGCGCTGGGCTGAGAGGCGTTGACCGATTAGTCGGCAGTGCGTCGGGTTTCCGTTCGGGTGCTTTCTGTTGACGCGACAGAAAGCACCCTTTTTCGTGCTTTTCGTCGCGGCCAATAATGTGCTGCGACCAAAAGCATGTTTTTCCGCAGTTTTTCGTGCTTTTCGTCGCGTTTGCCGGATGGATGTGCCTGTACGATCAGCGTCATGGCACAATGCTCACGCTGAAGATGCGAGGAAAATCAGTGTTTTGCTGGCATTTTCCTGATTGTCATCGCATGTTCAATTGAACATGCGATGACAATCAACATTTCGGGCCTGTTTTCTTGATTTTGCTCGCAAGTTCGATGTGGGAAGATGAACGGAGGCCTGCTGTGGCCAAGATACCGCGTAGTCACAGCAGGCGTTCAGCAAAAGTACAGGGTGAGCCGTTAGGATTTGGTACATGGACGGCAAGATCAAAGTGCATGGCCATTTGAACGGCCTCAAAACCACACTGCTTTTCGGGGTGATGTGGGCTATCATCATGCTTATTTGGTGGCTTACTGGAGCCAGCCGCGACACGCTTATCTACTACATTTTCATCGGCCTTGCCACGACTTTCATTTCCTATTGGTTCTCTGACCGCATTTCGATCGCTTCGATGGGTGCGCGTCGCGTCTCCGAGGCCGAGGCGCCTGAGCTCTACCATATCGTCCGTGAACTGTCCGCCCGTGCCGGCAAGCCGATGCCACGCATTTACATCGCGCCGACCATGAGCCCGAACGCGTTCGCCACCGGCCGCAATGAGCGCCACGCCGCCGTTTGCTGCACGCAGGGCATTCTCCAGATTCTGAACGAGCGTGAGCTGCGCGGTGTGCTTGGCCATGAGTTGATGCACGTCTACAACCACGACATTCTCACCTCGGCGGTGGCCAGTGCGATGGCGACGGTGATCACCTATCTTGGCTATATGCTGATGTTCTTCGGCGGCGGACGCGATAATGATGACCGCGATTCCGGTATTTTGGGTCTCATCGGCGTTGCCTTGAGCTCGATCCTCGCGCCGATCGGGGCATCGCTGATCCAGCTGGCCATTTCCCGCACCCGCGAATACGATGCGGACGAAGATGGTAGCAAGCTCACCGGCGATCCGGCCGCACTCGCTTCAGCGCTGAACAAAATCACTGCCGGTGCACAAGCCAACCCAATGCCGCAGACCGCCGGCACCCAGTCCGCCGCGGCGATGATGATTGCCAACCCCTTCTCCGAAGAGGGCTTCAGCCGTCTCTTCTCCACGCACCCGCCCACCCAGGAGCGCATCAACCGGCTGATGCAGATGGCTCGTGAGATGCAAGGTGTGTCCGCCGGCCCGAACCGAGGCCAGCGCTGGAACCGCCTGGGTTCCGAGGGTGAAGCGCAGGCTGCGTACTGAATGGTTGACATTCTTGGCCGACCTGTTCCACAAATGCATATTCGCCCTGAAGACATGAAAGGCTGGCCGTTCGGTAAATCTATGGATATGAACATGCGGATGAATGTGAACACAAAGCCATCGTCCCGATGTGAAAATGTACGTTTTGCTATGTCGGTTTCCGTTCGATGGCGATGGTCTGTGATTCCGGCAGACGCTGTTGATAAAGCGATAAACGATATCGGCAAAACGTTTGTAATGCTAAAATCGCTGGTCGGGAATGGAATTCGGCTGTTGTGGTGTCACCGCTGTTTTGTCAGCCGTTCGTTGATTTTGCGGGCATCCAGCTTGTTGTGGGCGATGCTGATCGTCCAGATCGCGGCATAAATCAGGATGAATACCAAAACGACGGTAGGCAGGCCGCCGGTGATATGCGAGAAACTCCAGCCGTTCACCAGAATCCAAGCGATGACCAGCGCAAAAGTGAGCACGCAGTGCGCGATATAGCCGGAGATACGCCCGTTGCCGAGTAGGAACGTCAGTTCGCCGATGAGCGCGCTCATGACAAACAGGGTGACGATGCTGAACGTGTTGACAGGCACCCAGCCCGGTGCGATTACCCCCACCAAAAGGTAGAAGAACGAGCCGAACCCAAGCCCGATGGCCGCGTTGCGGGCGATATCGCGAAGAATCGTTGGCAAATGGGCCATGATTTCGCCTTTCTTGTCGCCGTCATGGCGGTGGTTACCGGGAATGTCGTCGATGATGTCGGAATCGTTTTTATCAATGTCCCGATTGATGGAATATTCGTTTCGCTGCATTTCAGGCCCCCAGCGCTTTTTTCAAATCGGCCACATAGCGCCGGCTTACGGTTTCGTCGATGCCGTCGGTGAGCTTCGCCGTCATATTGCCGGAATAGCTGGCTTCCAGCGATTTCAGATGGCGCAGATTGATGGCGACCTGTTTGGATATCTGCACGAAATCGGAGGATGGCAACGACTCCATGACATGTTGCAGCCGATCCCTGGTGGTCAGTGCGTGAGCAGGCGAATCTGGGGACGTGCCAATCCGGAGAATAAGCGAATTGCCATGCACCTCGATGGCGATGATGGCGCTTTTGCGCACGATTTCGATCCTGCCGTCCGTGTCGATGGAAATGGTCTGCGAAGTCCGACGTCCCAATGTTTCCGCGGCTTTCATTACCGATAACGCCTCTGCGGTGGGCGCTTTGGCTTCGATGACGATGCTTACTTCGCCGTCTTCAAGTTCGGAATTCGCCCGAAACGTGATGTTCACGCCTTCCACCACCTTTCCGGTTGGACGGTCTTGCTTTACGTTGTTCTGTCATACGTTTGTGCGTTTATACGTAGTCGGATACGTAGATGCGTTTTTCGATTGTATATGCGGCTGTATATGCACGCTATTTTCCATCATTGAATGTCGGATTCCATCATTTTCAGATTGTCGCAAGATTTCGTTCCCTACTGATACTTAGCTTACGTATGCTTGCGGCGAGCACACGGATGGCCCAGATAACCAGAGATATCAAGACTGTGGTGACGACAAGCAGGAGAATTTCCTCGGCGGCCGAAGTCGGCTGGGATGCGCGGGGCAGCGTGTAGCCGATGCCCATATCGGCACGGAATTTGGCGGAGATCGTCGCTTGATGGGGGAAAGGTGCGAATGCGGAATCCATCGCATCGCTCATGAGTAATCTGCGGAAAAGTGATGATGTATAGGCTCCCGGCCACACTTCGATGAGATGCTGCGCGAATTTCGGCATGGCGCTGATGGGCAGGTAGACGCCGGCGAGGAAGCCCGAGGCGGTGCCGACGATGGTGTTGAGCGCGGTGTTGGCGCTTTGCGAGCGGATGCCGGCGACGATGGCGTAGGAAAGAGCCGAGCTGGCAAGGGCATTGAACGCCATGAGCGCGAGAAGCCCGAGGTCGGTCGTCGGATGGTTCAACGGCACACAAATACGGTCTACGGGAAGGAAATACGCGAGCATCACCACGAACACAATCAATTGCATAACGAATCCGATGATTACGCTGCTCAGCACGTAGCCGCCGGCGATGCGCCAGCGCGAATGAATGGCCATGCGGAAGTCGATATCGAGGCCGTTTTCCCGGTCGTTGACCATCTGACCGACCATGGCCAGTGACGTGGTGAGTCCGGTGATTGAAAGGGTGCCGCCGATCAGCCAGTTGTCGAGCAAGGTGTTGACGGTTGTGGCGCTGAGGCCGTTGCCGCTCCAGCCGGAGCGAACGGTCTGTTTGAGAAAGACGACGTAAAGTCCGAACGCGATGAGGGCGCTGAGCAGGGAAAGCAGGGCGCGGGCGTGGTCGCGCAGGAAAAGTCTGAGGTTGCGTTGCGATAAGGCGAGCATGATGGTCCTTTGGAGTGGTTTCGGCTCGCATTTTTTTCGAGGCTTTAAAAAATGTGAGCCATTAAAAATGGCTAGGCGATGAGAATCATTGATATTCCAACGATTCCGTAAAAATTTCGGTGGTAGGTTTTGTTCGTTTGGCTCACAAAATTTTAGGAGGCAAAAATTTTGTGAGTCTCACTGTTTTGTCAGCGCCAGGAACACGTCGTCCATCGTGCCGGGGCGACACTGGAAATCGGCGATATAAGGCTGTAGTCCGTTGAGGATTATCAAGCAAACGCTGGCTGTCGGCAAGGTGAGTGACAGATGATCTGGGTTGTCATAGTCGGGATGATTGTTGTCCGTTGACTTTTCGGATGTACTGTTTTGTCGGGTTTGACCGTCGCCTGTTGGCTTGGCAAATGTATTGTTTCGTTGGATTTGATGGTTGACTGTTGGTTCTTCAGATGCATCGTTTTGTCGGCTTTGGCTTTGGCGTTCGGTTGGTGTTGCAGGTTTGGGCAATTCGCTGGGAATGTCGTCGCTGAGCTGTTCAAGAGCGGATTCGGCAGGTCGGCGCGTTCCCGGTTTCAACGTGAGCTCAAGCCGGTAATCGGCGTAACGGGAAATAAG
Organism: Bifidobacterium sp. ESL0745; assembly: GCF_029433335.1. Lineage (NCBI taxonomy): Bacteria > Bacillati > Actinomycetota > Actinomycetes > Bifidobacteriales > Bifidobacteriaceae > Bifidobacterium > Bifidobacterium sp. ESL0745. The sequence goes on along the minus strand of NZ_JAQTHX010000003.1, from coordinate 109,792 downwards.
TTCCGCCGCGGAACCGGAAGCCTTGATATGGCCCTGATCGATGAGATAGACCTGGTCGGCGTGCTCGGCCTCCTCGAGATAGTGCGTGGTCAGGAGTATGGAAAGTCCGGTTTCGCGGCGAAGTCGGTTCAGCAAGGACCACAGCGAGTTGCGGGTGACGATATCGAGACCGGTGGTGGGTTCGTCGAGCACGAGCAGGTCGGGATTGTTGATCAGCGCCCGCGCGATGTCGATCGATCGGCGTTGGCCGCCGGAAAGCGAGCCATAGCGTTGGTCGGCGAAATCTTCGGCGTGGACGAGTTCGATGACTTCGTTGATGCGGTTATTTGGCAGGCCGTTGTAAAGCCGGGCGCGGGATTGCAGGTTTTCGCGGGCCGTCAGTAGCCGGTCGAGCACGCTTTGCTGGAACACCACACCGATTGCGGGGCGCTTGCTTGCAGATGCCTCGCGGATTCCGGCTTTGTTGGTATCGCATGTTCCGGCGTGGCTATGGGAAGTGTTGGAATCCGGAAATTCGATCGTACCCGCATCCGGCGAGGCGATGCCGGTGAGCATTGAGATTGTGGTCGATTTGCCGGCGCCGTTCGGCCCGATGACCGCGGTCAGCGAACCTCGCTTGATGCTCAGCGAAACATCGTGGACGGCTTCGTGATTGCCGTAGAACTTCAGCAGATGCTCCGCGTGCAGCAGTGTTGACATGGATAAACCTTTCATGTCGATGTCCGGTCCGTAGTGCGAACCGCTTGAGACTTGGTGACAGGATGATTGTGTCGCTGCCAGTCGGTGAAAGGAAACCGACGTGGATGACCGGTCGTTGCTTATCGGCAAGAGGCGAGATTGCTGCGCTAAGAGGATGAATCAGACATTCGTATTTGTCATGCATAAGTTGTGTTTATTTTGCGGGCTGGTGCTTGGGAACGAACATGAAACTGCAATTTGCAAGCCAGGTCAGTCGGGTTATTGGAATATAAGGTGGGTCGAAATCGGTTCGGCGTGCTGTTTCGCAGTTCTGTGCTAAAGTTAATTTTTGTATGTGCGGATGGTAGCGCGCACGTTACTGCGGATGTAGTTCATCGGTAGAATGGAAGCTTCCCAAGCTTCAGAGGCGGGTTCGACTCCCGTCATCCGCTCTTTTCAATCCCAACGAAATCCCTTGAAACCTTTGATTTACCAATGTTTTTGTGATTCGAGTAAATCACAGAAATCACTATGATTTTGATAAATTGTTGCTGATTTGTTGCTGATTTTGTTGTTGGCTATCCATTTTCGCCTTTTCTATCTCCTTGCTCATGCGCGTCACCACTTCATCCAGATCTGAGTCGAACAGGTCGGCATAGGTGTCCAAAGTCATCGACGCCTTCTGGTGCCCGAGCATTCTTTGCACTGCCTTCACATTTGCCCCGCTGCTGACGGCGATGGAAGCGGCGGTGTGCCGCAAGTCGTGAAGTGTCAGAGTGGGCACTCCCGAGGCCTTCAATGCACGTGCATACCATCCGTGGTTAAGCCTCGATTGTTGGTCTATGCGCCGGTCACCATGATCCTTGTCGGTAAACACGAGATCGCCTGCACTTTTACCTTTGCACTCTTTATCAATTGCTGCCATGACCTGATCAGGGACCGGTACGTCGCGGATCTCCCATGTTTTCGGTGGCTGCTCGCCTTCGAAGTCCTTGGTCTTGGTGTAGCTCAGCCTGATATGAAGCCTGTGCTGGTCGCTTCTAACGTCGCCGACATGCAGCGCTGCCGCCTCGCCCCAGCGTAACCCACAGAAGCCGAGCGTGAGGATCAGCGTTCGGTGCTCGCCTGAGGCGTCGGCCAACGTCAACACTTGGCTTGGCGTCAAATAGGTACGTTTCTTGGGCATTTTATGAGGCAGCTTTATTCTCTCGCAGGGATTGCGGCTGATGAGTTGGTCATCACGCGCCATGTCAAGAATCCCTTTCAGAACTCCGTAAGCTCTGATGACGACGGTCGCACTCTTTGCGCTGATACCTTGTTTGGGGTCACCGGCGCTGAGTGAGCCGACCCACTGCTGAATCTCGGAATGGCGAATCAATTTGATCTCCCTGTCGCCCCATTTCGGTTCGACGTGGACTCGCCATGCGCTTTCCAGGTCACGGTAGTATTTTGGCTTCGCGGTGCCCTGCTTGCCTTTAAGCCATTCGGAGGCCAGAGAGGAAATGCGGGTTTTGCCTGCTTGCGGGTCGATGAAGTCGCCTCTGCTTTTTGCAACGGTCTGGCTGGCCTCCCATACTTCCGCGTCGTGTTTTCTGATGAATCCAGCTTGAGAGGTTTGCCGGTGGTCACCAGGTTTCCTGTAGACGACCGGTACCGGGTGCCTTTCTAGGTCTTGTATGAATAGAATGGCATGATGCCTCTTTGCTTTCTGCTGATGTACTCATGGTACGTTTACTGTTTCGTATTCTATCGTGTATGCTGTATGGTATGCGTATCATCATCCACCCGCACGCCAGGACCCACGGGCTGAGCGACCGGCAGATCCTCTCGGCCTTCGAGACGGGCGTGTCGGGTGCGACGATCAGGTACCGGGATCATGCCAGCGAGCCACAGCGGTGGGCGACGGTCGGTTTCGATGGTCAGGGCCGGCGTATCGAGTTGGTTTTTGTTCGTCTAGCCGATGGCACGCCGTTGGTGATTCACGCGAACCGTGCCACCAAGGGCTTTATCGACGAGATCAGGAAGGGGCGGTCATGAGTCAGAAATATGTAGCCGACAACGGCACTGTTATCACCGACGACATGGTGGACCAGTGGGCGCAGGAGGCCGAGGACGGTTTCCAGGGTGCCGAGATCAGGCCGTTCGAAGGACGGGCCTGGGAGGTCAAGAGCGAGCCGTTGAAGCCGCGCACCATCCGTGTGAGCGATTCGGTGTGGGGTCTGGTCGAACGGCAGGCGAAGGCGATGGGAATGAGTGTCAGCGAGTACGCGCGACGCAGCCTCATCAACGGTCTTACGCCGCAGCAGGTGTGACGTTTACTGTCCGGGACTTATCGTTATAGCCGTCCGTGTCTTTTGCAAGGCGCGGGCGGCTATTGTTTTGTTCTCATTCCGTTTCATCGTTTTGGGTTGCCGCATTGTTGCCGTGCAGCCGCACGCTGATGCTGAGCTCTTCGTCGCCGATGATGATGGTGAGGGTGAGGCCAAGCCGGTCGAGGATGGCCAGCGCTCGGTCGGTGTCACTGCGGCTCCAGGCGTGGAGGACGGCCTTCGCGAGTTTCAGAGGTGAAGCGTACTGCCCGTCGAACAGATCGTTGAGCTGTGTGTAGTCGCGGGTAAGGTCGCTGCCCCTGATCGCACCGATGAGCAGGTGTGTGGCGTCCGGCTTCAACGGGTCGAATATGGCGCTGTCGTCGTCGAACGGGTCGGTCTCCGGGCTGCCAGTGCTGTCGGCTGGTGCGACTTTGAGACGCAGCGGCGCGTGCTCCGGATTGTTGATGAGTTCGAGTGCGTTCTCGCGTATGGTTTCCATGACTGATGCAGACATAGCTGCCCCTTTGCTAGAAGGAATTTGGTCATGGATTTGGTCGGCCCGGCGGAGCCGGGCCACGTAAAAGCGATGGCTAATAGAGGTATGGAACAGTAAGAGGATGGATGCCGACGGTTAACATTTAGGTCATGTGAGCCGGATGTGTTGCAGGAATAGGGATTTTGCCTATGCTTTATGTGTGCTTGATTGCATTTAAAAGGGAGTGAATAAGCAACTATGCCATGAAGGAAGAATTTTACGACACGCCGATAGAAAAATGGATTTAAATGATTACAGAGATTTTTAAAAGTCTTTGTAATCGTTGAAATTACGCAGATAAGTTATAACTTAGTAAGTCAAGCTTTTTGTTCTTTAAATGGTCTTGGGTGTGACTCTGCCATTTTAGCGTGTTACAGTAATGTGCTTAGGACAAAGCAATCACAGCCCTGGCCTAGTAACCTTTAGTTGTTACCAGATCGCCAGTGGACAGCTAGTTTGTTCGAGTGCGCAATCGAGCAGACTGTCCAAAATGGCAAGAGAGCCGCCAATGATTGGCTATCGCTCTTCTTGCTATATCCATTCATATTATTAACGCGTGGGCGTTTGCTCCAAACGTGCGTCCACGCCTTTCTAAAAGGAATAAATCGTGATTGCGAATGCTCTACCAGATAAAGATAATTCACAAAAGCCAAAAGAGTCTGCAACCGATGACGTGTTGTGCGACACGAAGGAAGCGGCTAATCATTGTGGCCTTACCGTTGGTCATATGGCTCAACTTCGGTTCGTCCACAAAGGACCGAAGTATTTGAAGCCGGGTGCCAAAACAGTTAAATATCGATTGAAAGACCTTGATACTTGGTTGCGGTCTTGTGAACGTGGTCCCAAATCTGAGGGAGGCGCACGATGAGCGAGGACGAACCTTACTTCGGACGGCCTTCTGATGATGATCCTGAAACCTATGGTGATATGTTTGCCCGCATCGTCCGTGAGGTGATGGATTGGGCCTTCAAACATGATTTGTGCGACATCAGAAAAATCCGCCGCAAGATCATCCGCAAGTCGAATGACTGCATTGACCAGCATAATATCGAAATGCGTTCGACAGGCAGGAGCGACCAGAAATGGAAGCCACTGACCGAGATTACACCCCATCAAGCGGGTTATGTATTCTTCAAGCTGCATCGGGTTGCAATGATCATTGCTAGTGGGACTGATGGCTCCACTGTAAATGGCTTGCTGGGCATGTACATAGAGACCGGCGATGACGAGGGCATCTATAAGATCCTGACAGAACAGCTGCTGGCCTCGTTAGCGTATGAGTACAATCCGGAGGCTAACGCCAAATGGATTATGGAGTTCAGACGCTGGCTCAGTGCCCATGTCCCCAGGGTCCATGAGTGCGACAACCCCTATACGATTCCCATGCACAACGGCCTGTTCAACTACAAGACGAAAAAGCTCAGGCCTTTCACTCCCGACGAGGTGTTCCTGGCGAAGTCCCCGGTCGACATGCCCGAAAGCAAACCGGAACTACCGCGGATCGGGAAGCTGGACGGCACGTATTGGGATCCGCTGTCATGGTTGAGGGAGACTGTTCCCGATGATGCTACAAGGCACCAGCTCATGCAGGTCATGTGTGCTGCCTTACGGCCGTATCAGGATTGGCAGCACTTCGTGATTTTCTATTCGGAAGACGGCAGCACGGGCAAGTCGACGGTGGCTGAGTCCATGCGCCAGATGGTGGGGCTGTCGGTTTGTTCGAGCCTCCCGTTGACCGGGTTCTTCACTCGTTTCGGAATGCAGCAGCTTATTGGCAAGCGGCTCAATGTCAGCGACGAGCAGGACGCCTCGGCGCTGGTCAGCCGTGCGGATGCGTTGAAGTCCGTCACCACCGGGGACCCGGTGAGCGTTGACCGCAAAGGTCTGCCGGCCATCATGTACCAACCACATATCCTGTGCGTTTTTTGTACGAACGACCTTCCCCATATCCGCGACAAAGGAGAATCAATGCTAAGGCGGATGTTGATTTTGCCATTCACCCAGCATTTCGACGAGGAGCACAAGGATCGCCTTATCAAAACCACGTATCTCAAGGATCCGAAAGTGCTTTCATGGTTCGCCTGGCAGCTGCTGATGGAACTTGAGGACTTCGACCATCTGGAAACCACGGATACCTCCAAGATGATGCTCGAAGCCTTCCAGCAGGATAACGATCCGGTCGCCGCCATCTGGAACGAAGTCAAGCCCGGTCTTCATGAAGCGTTCCTGCCGTTCGACGAGTTCTACGGTTTCTACTTGGTGACAATGAAAGCTAATTACCCGAGCTCGCATCCTGAGAACCGGAACAAAGTCATCGGGCGTCTGTCGAAGCTGGCAGAGTCCGACGACACTTGGATGGTCGTCCGCGACAAAGACGGTGAGAGCAAGGTCAAGCAAGTTCAACGTGTCAGAATGGATGACGCGCACGGAGCCGCTCGTAGCCAGTCTGGTTCCGTCTAACAAATGGCATGAGCCGGATCAGAAGAACCCGTTGTATGGCTGGCTCAGCCCTGCCCGGCAGAATGGGCGCCGTGAACGTGGGCTCGTGCGGCGAACGGCTTGGAACGAGTATCAGACGGACCACAAGACGCCCCGCGATCGTCGTAACGATGCCGAGTTTGCCAGCAGGCAAGCCGCCTATACGGAATGGCGTAGTTTGTCCGTTCCGGGAGTAACTGCGCCACCGTCTTACGCGGATGTGGCCAAGGTGACTCCTATGTCACCAAGGGCTCCTTTAGCGGCTCCGCCGATAATGCCGGCGCAGCCTGGCGGCGTACCGTTCACATCGGTCGCGCCGCCGTCCCGGCCGTAGGCCGGCCCTGCGGAGCGGTCCAGATTAGTGTCATGCAGCGAAAGATGCGTGACACTAATATTACTGGATTCTATGGCAACGGGTTTCCCGTTGCCTTTTTGTTAGTGCCGTTGTCGAAATCTTTATGTGGTTCACGGGTTGGCTTCAGTATTTTTCTCACGCTGTTTGAGAGCCTCGTAGAGCGTGGGGCGGGAGACGCCGAGCCTACGGGCCGCCTCGGCCTTGGGTATGCTCGCCGCGATCCATGTGCGGGCCTGGCCGATGCGTTCGGCGTCGAGCTTGTGTGTGCGTTTGCGGCGGTAGACGCCGCGCTGTTTGGCCAGGGCGATGCCCTCGGCCTGGCGTTCGCGGATCGTGGCGCGTTCCAGTTCGGCGACCGCGCCGAGCACGGTGAGCATGAACGTGCTCTCGGGGGTGCCGGTGTTGAGTTGCGGCTCGTCGATGAACCGCACGCTCACGCCTTTGCCATCCAGCGTCTTGATGAGATTCAAGAGATCCGTGGTGCTGCGGGCAAGTCTATCGGGGGACTTGACCTTGACGACGTCGCCCTCGCGCACGTAGTCGAGCATCTCCTTGAGGAGGGGCCGGTTGGTGTCCTTGCCGCTGACCTTCTCGCTGAACAGCCGGTCAACGTTCCCGATGGCATCGAGCTGCCGGGCCTCGTTCTGGTCGGCGCTGCTCACGCGCACGTAGCCCACGGTCTGGCCTTTGCCGTCGCCCTGTGTGGGCCGTTGTGTGTTCTGTTCCTGCTGCTGTAAATTCATGGTCGGCCTTCCGACGAATGTGTAAGAAAAAACGGAAACCCCACCCTGTCCTTACGCGGATGGATGGTATGTGGGCTGTCAGACCGGGGTATACCCCAGCCTGACAGCCCGTTAACGGAGTGGCGGTCAGCATCCGTACTCATCGTCATCGGACGGATCGGGAATCACGTTGCCGTCCTCGTCGATGGGGCGACCCTGCTCATCGTGGGTTTGCATGAACTGATACACCGAATCGTTGAAATAGGGGAGGGGCGTGTTGGTTTCTCTGGATTTTTCGTCACTCTGGTTCCTGGATTGCGGGTTGTTTACAGCCTCCAGCGCTGCTGCGAAATCACGGCGAACGCGAGCGCTTTCAGTCTCAATCAGCTCTTGTTCGTTTTCCCCTGGGCTCGTAGACCGGCGCGACTGAGGGTGCGGAGCGTTCCCGGGCCAGGGCGGCGCGGTGGTCTGCGGCGCATGGGCGTCCCGATGCCATCGTCGCCGAAATAGTTGCGTTCCAACTTCTTCAGCTCCTCCTTCCTTTTCCTTGATTGTTCGTTGTCGTCGCCGTCCTTCGGGGGCGTGGTTTTGGTGGCCATGATGGTCTCCTTTCCTGTTGCGGTCGCGGCGCTTTGCCGTGGCCTGAATCTTGATATGTGGGGATGTAGATTGGGTCATAGTTCCATCTGCATTTCGTTCTGGCGCTCGTATTGGCGTTGGCGCTCCCATTGTTTCTCGTGCTCGATGTCGATCGGCTCGCGGCCGGCCCGCACCTCCTCGAGCCTGGCGTCGTCCTCGGCGATCTGGCGGTTGATGCGCTCCAGGTCACGAGACGGGCGCATAAGATAGGCGATCAGCCGCCACAGGGCCTCGCGCAGCACCCGTTTGACCGGGTCTGGCGACCCCATCACGAAGACTCCCTCACGGAGAATCTTGAGGACGGCGAGGGCGTAGTTCGTCGGGCTGTGTCGGCGTTCCCGCTCGCTTTGGAGCCGTTCGCGCCGGTCGAGCTCGGCTTCACGCTGCTCGAACTCGTTTTGGCGCTGCTCGTCACGCTGCCTGCGCTTGGCCGCCGCCTTGCGTTCGGCTGTTGCGGTGTCGGCCTGACGCTGGCGGAACTCGCGCTCACGGTTCTCCTGGCCACGCTCGCGCTCGTCGATCCTGCGTTCCCGTTCCTGTTCCTGCTCGTCAAGCTTTTATGCCCGTTCATCGGCGGCGCGGTCGCGCAGGACACTGTTGAAATCGTCGGCCGCCTGCTGGGTCTCACGCTCGTCGAGCCTTGCAGACTCCTGTTTGAGGTGTTCCTTCTGGCGGCGGTTGTGGTCGGCCTGCTCGTCGAGGTCCCTCTCGCGCTCGTAGACGGCCTTGGGCAGCGTCTCGCGCCTCTTGCCGGCGTCGGGGTGGTCGATGGTGTAGCCGGGCAGATATTTCAGGGTGATGCGTTCCATCTCGGCGCGTTCGCGGGCCTCCCATTGCGCCCATGCGGTATGCAGGTGGCGTTTGCCGTCCTCGTCCTGCTCGTAAATGTCTTTGAAGCCAAGCTGGTTGAGGCATTTGCCGATCGAGACCTGACGTTGGGGGCCGCGCTTGTAGCCTGTCGTGACCGGGACGAAGTCGAGGTGTGCATGGGCGGCGCCGTATATCCTTGTCGATCTGCCGTTGTGGTGTTCAGTGAAAAAACTCGTCCTGATGCCATTGCGCGCTCACCAGCTTCAGCCCACCGCCGTCCGGCGTGGAGTTGCGTGCCTCGAAGTCCTCATAGTATTCGCGCACGATCGCGCGGTTGACCTCGTCCGGCACGCGCTGGGGCATCAGCCGCGACCCGTCGGCGGCCCGGACGATGCGCCCCTTGGCGTCGCGGGCCTAGTTGGTGTTGCCCACGCCCACGATCGCCTCGTAGGCCAGGTGCTTGCCCTTGACCTCGCGGCCGGCGGTCTTGCTCGCCGCCCTGTTGGCGCGGCCGCGCCGGTCGCCCGCCACCTTGTCCATGTATCTGGCGACGGTGAGCCGCCGGTCCTTGCGACGCCCCTTGTTGTACTCCTCGATCGCCCCGCCGAACAGCTCGGCGTACTTGTCTTCGAGTGTGCCGTCCCGCCAGCTCTCGTGATACCCATCGGGGTCAATGTGCGACTCGTATTTCACGATTTTCTTCGTGCGGTTGTTGTGTTTCAGGACCGGATCAGCCCCGATATGAAACCGCATCGTCGTGCTCGGCATGACCCCTCACCTCTAACTCCGAATAAACGAATATAAGACATATTATACACTGAATATACAGAACTGTAAACTTAGAAACGTTGAAAAACAGCCATTTTATGTTCATCATATAGATGCATATGCATCATATAAATATGCATAAATCACATAGATCGTTTTCAATCACGTCCCACGAGAACGCGGTTATAGCCGGTGGACGGACCCCGTGAACCGGGACGGGCGAAACATGTGCGCTGCGGCACGGCCGCCATACGGTACGGAAGCGGACAACCGCGCCCAAGGCACACGCATGGGTGTACGCGGGTAAACAGGCGTCAATGCCATCACCATAAGAATGAAGCGGGCCGTCAGAGTGAATCGCTCACCTGCGGCCTTGACGAGATACTGAGCCGTCTCGGCCCGAAACATCGGGGCAACGGAGCATGAGCACCACCCGCCCCCGCTATTTGGCCGCGGTATTGGGAGTGCACACTTTCCACATTCCCGTGGCCCACGCGTGTGCGACGGGGGAGGGGAGGCGCAGCCCTTGTGGCTCAAGGGCTTCCATCCCCCAAGGCTTCGTCTTGCACACATGCACACTGTTTTTCTTGTTTAACAGGTAAAAGGAAATAAATATAAATAATAAAGAACCGTTGGAGGTCGTGTGTGGTGTGCAGGGGCCCACGCCTCCTCCTCGCCGGCCGTGGGCTGTGGGAGGTGGTGCGTGGCGGGAAAAAGAAGGCCCGTACTCGTGAGCTCTTTTATAGCTCCCGAATACGGGCCGGTTCAAACCGTGATGTGCCGGGTTCGCTTCACCCGACGTGTCCATTGATTGTCAATCCTTGACCTTGACGCCCTTGGTCTTCACGGTGTCGAGAAGGACCTGTGGCTGCGCATGCCCGTCAGTGTCCGCGCGGACAAAGAAATCATTGGCTTCGTCAGCATCTTCATCTTCGTCTAAGGTGCACACGCCGGAGTACGTTTTCTCGTAAACTGGGTATGCAGACGGTGTCGACCTGTTGAAGGTGATGCTCGCAGGCCAGTGTGTCCATCCAGCAGAATATTTATTCGCGTTCACGTCAACAGCATAGAGATTAAGCCGTAAACTTTGGGGGACCTTAATTGTTTCTTCCGTGACACCGTTTCCGGTTTCATCGGCCTTTACAGTGAGACTGTAGCTCGTCTGCTGTGGAGCTTGGTACTTCATGGCTTGTGCGGCAGGAATGAATTTCTTTTCAGCGGCAGGCTGGTCTGGGTCGGTCCCTTCTCTGGTCTGCGGATTGGTGATGAGGCGTTGAGCTTCATTAATCTGGTCTTTTTGCTCCTTGTCAAATATCCTTTTATTTAGAGACTTGGCTTTGTCGACGATCTGACTGTACGATGTCAAGCCTTTGAATACGGAATACGGTGATTCCACCAGTGGTTCTTCGGATGCATAATAGGAGACTTGATAAACAGTTACTTTGCCGTGGTCGAATGCCCAGACTTCGTCGACGTCTTCGGTTTTTGTCGGCTTGCCGTTGCTGTGGAACCAAACTGACTGCTCGTTTTCCAAGGTCTCGGAAAGCGTGCTCGGCTTGTTCTCTGGGGCGGAAGTCTTCGGGGTGGCGCCGCTTGACGCCCCGCAAGCGGCTGTGCCTATGAGCATTACGCCGCCGCATATCACCGACAGAATTTTTTCCATTGTGGATTTCTTTATCAATTCAACTCCTGTTTATTGCGGTTGGTATATCAGCTTTTTTAATTGGTAATTACGGTGATGGCCGCCGTTTCGCTTTTGAGGGTACGGCGGTCGGAACCTCGACAGCCCATGCACGGTGCGTGCCAGGGTCAATATTTTCGATTGTCATTCCGATGGCTGGCCGAAGCTATACGACTCGGCCTTGACGGCCAATGCGATCAACGCCTCGGCGATGGCCTTCTGCGGCTTGCCGGCGGCGCAATCCTCCTTGGCCCGGATCAGATACAGGTCGTCTTCGAGCAGATGTTGCGTCGCATCGTCGTCAAGGCCATAGCGTTCGGCGACCGCTTGACGTTCTGCGTCAAGGGCATCGTCGTCGTAGTACAGCAATGGCTGTTGGGTCTTTTCATCCGTCGCCATGACGGCATCTCCTTACGAATAGATTACCATGGCGCGGAGCATCAATCTGGCCACGGCGATGGCGAGGAGGACGAGGGCGATGACGACCGGAGCCACCGATACGTCGGTGTGGCGGCCGTCATCACCCTCGTCCTTGGGATCGGACGGCCTGTCGGTGCCTGAGGGCATCAGCGGGTCTTCCAGGTGCCGGGGACGGCTGGCGCGTCGGTGACGACTTCGTCGTAGGCCGCGGTGCCGGGCTTGTTCACGACGTGCGTGGGATAGCCCTCGACGTCGTGCCAGGTCTCGCCCGCGGTGTCGATGCCGGTGGCGGGGTTGTAGTAGACGTTCGGGTTGGCGACCGGGGTGTGGAAGCCGTCGGAGTAGGTGAAATAGGCGATCTTGCGCTTGCCCACGTTGTCCGGGGTGGCGATCCACTGCGGAACGTTTACCGTGGTGACGGTGAAGGCGTTGTGGTAGTCGGCGGCATGCGCGGCCTCAAGACCGGGGTGGGCGTCCCACACGGCCTGTGGAAGGCTCATGTTGTGGAAGTCCATGGTCATGTCGGCGCCCGCGACGAACGCGTAGTCCTTGCCCTGCGGGTCGGTGCCCGACCAGTCCTTCACCTGGAAGCCGTCGAGCTTGGAGGTGTAGATGCGGCCGGTGACCGTCTGGCTGTAGCCGGCGGTGCCCCAGTCGCCCCAGACCGGCGTGCCGTTCTCGTTGACGGAGGAGCCGGGGACGGCGTCGTGGTGCACGACGTGCGTCGTGGCGGGCGTGCCGGGCGTGGCCGGAGTGCCGGCGACCCAGTACGGGCGTTCGGAAACGTCGTCGACCATGTTGCCGTTTTCATCGACGCGGATGTGCTCGGTCCAGGCTGGCGAGGGCTTGTGGTCATAGGTGCCTTCGGAGCCGGCGGGATGAACGATGTCATGCGGCGTGACCGAAGGATGGGACGGCGTGGACGGCGTCGACGGATGCGACGGGATCGAAGGCTGTGAAGGCTGCGACGGGGTCGAAGGCGTGGACGGATGCGAAGGCGTCGACGGAGCGGACGGCATGGAGGGCTGTGAAGGCTGCGAACGCGTGGACGGCTGCGACGGGGTTGACGGTGCGGGAGCAGGGGTCGAAGGCGTGGATGCCACCGGAGCGGCGGGAGCCGGGGCGGCAGGTGCCGGAGCGGGGATCGCCGGGGCCGGAGCGGAAGGCACCGGGCCGTAGGCCTGGGACGGATGCGTCATCGGGCGCGAGGCCGCGTTGGACGCAGGCGCGTTGACGCTGTTGGTGGCGTTGGCCGCGGCGACGACGCCGTAGCCCATGAGCTGGTTGACCCTGACCTGGACGGCGTCGTACTTGTCGCCAAGCGCCTCACGGCGGGCCTCGCCGTTGCCGTATGCGCCGAGCATGACCTCGTGGGCCAGCTGGTCGACGTCGTCGGTAGTGACGGAGGCCGTCGGAACGGCGCCCTTCTTCAAGGCCGCGCGGGACTTGGCCTCAAGGCCGGAGGTATCCATCCTGCGGGAATCGCCGACGACCTCGTTGGGATAGATGAGGTCGTCGTCGCCGCTGGTGAAGCCCTTCCAGTAGCCCCAGCGACCGTCCTTGGAACCGTAGTCGGTGGCGATCTGGGAGAGGGTGTCGCCGGGCTGGATGGTGACGGAGCCGTCGTTGTTGAGGACGGCGGCGTTGGCCGAGGGGGCCATCACCGACAGGGCGATGGCGGCGAGGCCGGTGGTGGTGAGCAGTCCTGCGCGCGAGCGCGTGCGGGGCGTCCTCAGTGCATGTTGCGGAGTGTGCTTTGACATGGTGTTTCCTTTTTCTTGTTGGTTGTTGTTGTTCCGGTACTTGTGACCGGATCGGTGTGTTTCTTTGTTGCAAATTTTTATGCTGCGGGACTCGGGTATTGATGTGGTGGCGATGTTTGTGGACCGAGAAAATTCGCCACGTTGACGAGTCCTTCGGCCGACGCTGGCCCTGTCCGTGCTGGTCGAGTCATCTTGATCTCCTTGATGCCGCTTTCCGCCGTGGAATGGCATCCTTCTTTAAAGAACTCTTACAGAGCGTAAGCATAATAGTGATGTGTGACACCCGGGCGCGATGTGTCGTATGCGGGAATGGGCCACGTCTCGTGGCCGGTCATGGGCGTCGGCGGGGTTTGGCGGTCCCGCCCGGGTCAGGCGAAGAAGTCGCCCATATCGCAGCCGAGCGCCTTGGCGAGGGTGTAGAGGGTGGAGAGCTTCGGTGCACGTCGGCCCTGCTCGATATAGCCCACGGAGACGCGGTCGAGGCCAGTCTTTTCGGCGAGCTGCTCCTGGGTGAGACCTTGCTGGCGGCGCAGGTTGCTGATGCGACGGCCCATGCCGTTGAGCATGTCTTTGAAACCGGGAGTTAGCATACTTTTGATTCAAGAGCAGGTAGCCCGATAAGACCACAAACAGAGTGTTAGCATTTTGGACAAAGTTTTGAATGCGATATATTTGTTTATGGCTCAACCGTGCAATGGTCTTTTATGGGAAAATGTTGCTGATTTGTTGCTAAAAACTGATTTCGGCAAGAGTAAAGAGGATTAAAAACGTTGGTATTTCAACGTTTTATAAGCCTAGGGAATTCTTTAAATTGCGGGTTCGACTCCCGTCATCCGCTCTTTTCAATCCCAACGAAATCCCTTGAAACCATTGATTTACCAACGTTTTTGGTTTCTCTGAATCGTAAAAATCGGGGTTATAGGGTTATAGGCCAAAATCTTTGGTTTATAACCCCCAATGAACGAAATATCTGAAATCCCGAATGCTAAAGCAGCAATGCAATATCGAAGTTAGAAAACTTGAGGTATTTAGCTACTGTGGCTTGTAAAAAAAAGAAATGAAAGTGGAGGAGGCAGGAGTTGAACCATGCGTCTCCGCCTTGCGGCGGGCTCTACCGTTGAGCTAATCCCCCGAAACGTACGCCATATCAATTTCGTTTTGCCGAAACCGTAACGTCGAACGTTCGTAAAAAATAGTCTACCATAAAATTTGATTTTTGTTTTCGGCAAAGCAAAATTGATGAGTCTTGCCCCGCCGATGAGACTTGAAATGTGAGGTTGCGCTGGTCTAAATTCCTTTTGGCAGAGGGCTTTAGCCGGGATTGATCGGTTTGACTTGAGCTGACGAATTGTATGGAATCCTCGCGATCCTACAATTTGCATCGAATATGGAAACGCACTGAAAGGTACTGATGGCGAGGCGGGCGGCAATAATAGAGCTATGACCATCGCAACTCCTGAACGATATCGTGAAATGCTGGAATCCGCGCGGCGTAACGGCTATGCCTACCCGGCAATCAATGTGACCAGCACCCAGACACTCAATGCGGCGCTTCAAGGGTTCGCCGATGCCGAGTCCGACGGCATCATCCAGGTTTCCGTGGGTGCTGCCTCCTATTTCTCCGGGCAGCGGGTTAACGACCGCGTCACCGGTTCGCTTGCGTTTGCGGCGTTTGCGCATGAGGTGGCCGCGAAATATCCGAATATTTCCATCGCCCTGCACACCGACCATTGTGCCAAGCCATATCTTGACGGCTGGGTCCGGCCATTGTTGGCACATGAGGCGGACGAGGTGGCGCACGGCCATGAGCCGACCTTCCAATCCCATATGTGGGACGGCTCAACGGTGCCGCTGAAGGAAAACCTTGATATCGCCGAAGATTTGCTGGATCTTTCGGCCAAAGCGCACACGGTTTTGGAAATTGAGATCGGCGCGGTCGGCGGCGAGGAGGATGGCCACCGCGCCGACATTGACGAACGACTCTATTCCACGCCCGCTGATGGCATCGAAGTCGCGCGTCGGCTCGGATTGGGGGAGCGTGGCAGGTACATGGCGGCGTTCACGTTCGGCAATGTACACGGCGCCTACAAACCCGGTGTGGTGAAGTTGCGCCCGGAACTGCTTGGCGAGATCCAGCGCGAGGTCGCGTCGGTGGCAAAGGCTGGCAAGATCAGGGACGGTTACGACAACGCCGAGTTGCATGACAACAAACCCTTCATGCTCGTCTTCCACGGCGGTTCCGGCTCATCGAAGGGCGACATTACCGCCGCGGTGCATTACGGCGTGGTGAAAATGAACATCGACACCGACACACAATACGCTTTCACCCGAGCGGTCGCCGGCCACATGTTTGAACACTACGATTCCGTGCTCAAGGTAGACGGCGAGGTGGGCGAGAAACGGTACTACGACCCGCGTTCGTGGGGCCGCACCGCCGAAGACGCGATGGCCAAGCGTGTGGTCGAAGCCTGCGTCGAACTGGGTTCGGCCGGTAAGGCGCTCAAATAGTTATAGTGCCGGCCTGCTGTCAGAGTGGTTCCTGTTGCTTTAAGGGCAGAATCCCGATTTTGCCTCAAATGCAAGCGGAACGGACAATTTCCGTAGGGTTGGGGGCACGAAGTGGAATGTTGGTCATCTCGTGTTGGGGATTGCGTGTGGGGATGGTTGACTGATTCGCTTCTTTCCGCTTAATCAGTCGCACAGTTCCGCCAGTTTCACTGTCTTGGTCTCGCCCCGATAACCAATACGCAACTCATCGCCGGTCAGTGTCACGGACGGCAATGAAATCGACCCATCGTCGCCGACGCTTTCCAGCTCGCGATCACCGAGGTACGCAGAAACGAATACATAGTGACCGGGATCGATGGCGCGCATCTGCATCGGTATTCTTGTTTTCGGATAAAGCAGATTGGTGTTCGGTTCGGGAGCAGAAAGTTCCAGCGAAAAGCCTTCTGCGCCGATCAGCCCGGTAAGCCCGACTTTTGTACGGTAGAAAACCGATTGTTGCGGCGATCCCAGTGTGGCCGTTGGCTTTGTAATGGCTCTCTTGGCACCTTCGTCGCCAGCACCGTTTGTTCCGAATTCCCCAAAAGCGTTGGAAGTTCGGGTATCATTGTTTGCCAATTTGTCGTCGTTTGCGCCGGTGCTCGACTCATCGGTTTCGGGGAAAAGGCTCCCGATTCCATTGTTGCCTTTGTCCCAACCGGAGGCGAATGACCCATCGCCGGCATGCTGGCTCGACGCTTCTGCAACGCCTCGGATCGCGTTGATATTGGGGCCGTCCAATTCCTGCCCGAAGTCCGGCATCGAGAACCCGCCTTCCGCCAGATGCAGTGCCCGCGCCGAATCGACGACGTGGACGCGGATGTGCCACGGCATCAATGGCACAATGAAATTGCAGATGGCCACATCGCTCCACGGCTCCCAGCGCGAGTAGACATAGTCGCCATGCACCGCATAATCGGCGTAGCCAAAGGCCGTGCGCCAGTGGTATTCGGATTCGGAAACGGCCAAGGTATTGTCGCAGGCGAGCTGTTTCAGCACGGTTGCCGCCTTTGGCGTCGAGAAGCCGAAGGCCGTGGAATAGACGTATTTTTCGTATTTCGCGTCGGTGTGATTGTGTTCCGGAGCGTGTTGCCCGGCGGTGAACGATTGGACTTCCAGTCCTGTGCGGCTGTGCGCCACCAGCATGCGCGGCTCCGGTTGCAATTTGAGCGCCTCGAATTTGAAATCGTCACTTTCGCGCACGGTCCAGAACGGGTCGGTTTCAGGAATACACAGGAAAATAAAGGTCTTGAGCGCCCAATAAGCGGAAGCCGGTCCGTTGTAGCCCTCGGCCATGTTCATATTCGGGTAAGCGTAACCGATAGGAATCAGTCCGTCAGATTGGAAAATATTCTGGCGGAACCACCAACGCAAATTGCCAAGCAGCAAGTGTTTGATATCGCCCAAAGTCCAACCGTTCGGCAGGTCAATCCCGGCAAAAGCCGCCGCACCCCAGAATGCCGCCTGTGCGAAGCGATAATCAAGGCTGCGCCCGAACGGCAAACAGGCACCGTCGGCCGCAAACCAGTTGGCGTAACTGGGTACAAAGGCCGTCGCGCGTTGCTTGAGCAACGCATAGCGTTTCGCTTCTGTATCGTTGGGATCATCGGAATTTGCTGTCTCGAAAGTTTCGTTATCTGCCGGTTTGTGGATTTCAAGGGAGACGTCGTCACACGTTGTGGCAGATTCCGTATTGGTATCGCTGCGTTTCCCGGAATCGGAACCAGTGTGCAGATAGCGATTGTCGCGCTCGGCAAGCCCCGCGTTCATCAGCGTGAAGAACTGATACGCGAACGGGATATAGTTGTCGATTTGGTTTTTGTAGCCGTCATACGACCATCCGTGGCCGAGATAGTGCGAGGCCGTGATGTCGAAATCGGCCTGCACCAGTGCGTCGTATTCTCTGTGACCGGTATGAACGAACCAGGTGTTGACCATCTGGCGGAACCAGAGCCAGTTGGTTTTCGGCAGCGTGTGGTGGTTGATCTGGTCGAGCCAGGTCAGGATATTGTCTTGCGCTTCGCCGCTCAGATGGTCCCAGAAATCCTGCCTTGTCTCGAAAAGGAACGCCGTAATCGCGCCCATTTCCACGAAAAGCTGGTCGTAATCGTCCAGCGGATCGCCCCAGAAATCGGGGTCGCCGGGCGTGGTGCCGTGCACGATGCCGTCGCATGAAAGCCGCCACCAGCGCGGGAAACGGGCGATGTTGCTGCGGTTGGCGAACAACGGCCCAAGCCCCCAGAGCAATCGGCAGAAGCCCTCGATCGAAGTTCGGTCTTGGCTGTAGACGGCCCCGCTGTCGCTCATGCGGAATCGCCCGTACCTTCCGCCGCTTTCGACCAGCCGCATTGCCGGCGTGAGTATGTCGACGAGTGCCTGTTCGCAATCCGCTTTTGTGCGTAGCGGATTCGTAGCGACATCTCCATTGAATGGCTTCGTTTTCATGACACTTCTTTCCCTGGTATGCCTACTATGGTCTGTCGTTTGTCCGGTTTTACGCAAGTGCGCAGAAAATCTGGCCGATTTTATTTAAGGGCGATTCAATGATTTGAACGTCATTTTATTTTCGAAATGGATAGCAAATTCTGGCAACATTCCGTCTTTACGGCGTTTCCTCACTGAGGTTTCGGCCATTGCGGCTTTCTGTCATTCGGTCATTCACGCATGTATGGCGGATGTCAACGAAGGATTCGCCTTTCCGGTGCTGGCGCGTACAACATACGAGGATTCGAGCATGATTGGCTTCCGGTCATTGGACTGCTTGGTGTGGTGGATCAGGCTCAGCACCTCCGTGACCCCTTTCGTACCCAGCTCCTTTCGTGGCAACCGGACGGTCGAAAGTGCGGGGGAGACGAGCGAACTGAACTGCACGTCGTCGATGCCGACCACCGAAACTTTCCCGGGAACGTCGATGTTACGCGAATGCAAAGCGGCGATGAACCCGATGGCCATGATGTCGTTATAGGCGATGACGGCGTCGGTCGGGTTGTTCAAAAACACTTCTCCTGTGCGGAAACCGCCGCTGAAAGTCGGTGCGTTCGAGGGAATGCGGCGCAGTTTGAGATGTCGCCGCGAGCAAATCGAGGAAAGTGTCCGCCAGCGCACGCCATCCTGCCATGAGGATTCCGGCCCGCTTAGGTAAGTGAAATTGTTGTGCCCGAGCGAGGCAAGATGATCGACGGCCTGCGTCAGCCCGGTTTGTACGTCGCCGATTACCGATTGGATGCCGCGGATGGAGCGGTTCAGCGTCACCAGCGGCTTGGTCTGGGCAAGTTTGCGTATGCCGGCGTCGGAAAGTCGGGACGAGGCCAAAATAAGCCCATCGATATGTTGGATTGCAGTGTGGATGGACGTGCGCTCGATGACGGCGTTCTCTTCCGAGTCGAGTACCAGAAGCCCGAATCCGTTGGAAAGGCATTCGTGCTGGGCCGCACGCGTGTACTCGGCGAATACGGGGTTGCTCAGGTCGGCCACCACGATGCCGAGCATACCGTTCAGGTGTTCGCCGTCGGTATGCGCCCTGATGGCGGTGGCGCGATAGCCGATCTGATCGGCGATATCGTAGATACGTTGGGCTGTGGCCTCGTTGACGCGTCCTGGCCTGGCGAACGCTCTTGAAACCGTTGAAGGAGCGACTCCTGCGGCTTTGGCCACGTCGCGGATAGTGACGTTTTGTTTTGGTGCGTTCGGTGCGATTTGCGCGTTCGGCACGTCGGCATTGCCATTGGGCTGCTGTGAACTGTCGTTTGTCATTTCCATATTGCTCCTTGCGATGCCAGTATAACCTGTATTTGGCAAGTTATGGCAACAGAGCGCAGTGCCGAAATGTCTCACGTACACTGAGAAAACGAAAAAAGGGTGTTCGGCATCGTGGCGGGCTTCTTGGTTTGTCACGTTTCGTAAGGATGGTGCCTATGGTTGGCCAAACAGATATAGCAGAATCGGTTTTGTCCCCAGATCGATTGCTGCCGGCGGAAGGGTTGCCGTTGCGTGTTGCCCGTGAACTGTACGAGTCTGTTGAGGATCTTCCCATCGTTTCGCCGCATGGCCATATCCCGGTCGAGTGGTTTGCACAAGACAAGCACTTCGCCAATCCCACTGATCTGTTTATCACTCCCGATCACTACGTGACCCGTATTCTGCACGGGCAAGGTGTGGCTTTGAGCGAATTGGGCGTGGGCCAATCCGATTTCACCGATCAGCAGGCACGTAACGCTTTCCTGATGCTGGGCAAGCATTGGTCTGCCTTTGCCGGCACTCCTATGCGTTATTGGTTCGAGGACTCGTTGGCACGGGTGTTCGGCATCAAGAAGAAGTTCGGCCCCGAAACTGCCGGTGCGATTTACGACGAGCTTGACGAGATGCTCAAGACGCCGGAATTCAGTACGCGCGCGCTCGCCAACCGTTTCAATATGGACTTCGTTTCCACCACCGACGATCCGGTCAGCGACCTGAAACTTCATGACAAAGTCAATGCCGATCCCGGTTTCAAACCGTTCGTCGCCCCCGCCTTCAGGCCTGACAAGTATCTTGAACCTTCTCGCGCCGATTGGCCGCAGTTGGTGGATGCTTTGGGTCGCAGTGCCGATATCGATGCCTCCACTTATGAAGGCTTCACCGAAGCGATGCGTCGCAGAAGGCGGTATTTCAAGGATCATGGTGCGGTATTGAGCGACCATTCTCATGCCGATCTCAACTGCGAGCGTCTTTCCGACGGGGAAGTGCATCTGCTCTTCGGCGAAGCCTACGCAGGTCGTATCGGTGCGAAGGATGCGGCGCGTCTGCGGGCGCATCTGTTTAATGACCAGGCCAGACTCGCTCAGGAAGACGGTCTGGTGATGACCGTGCACCCCGCGATTGCCCGCAATTATGATGCCACGGCTTTTGCCAATTATGGTGCTGATGTCGGTGGTGATATTCCGGCCCGTGCCGAGTACGTTGAAGCGTTGCGGCCGTTGCTCAATGCCTATGGCAACAATCCGGATTTCCATTTTGTGGCCTTCACCGACGACGAGACCGTCTACTCTCGGGAACTGGCGCCTCTCGCCGGCTTCTATCCCTCCTTCTTCATCGGTGCCCCTTGGTGGTTCATCGACGCTCCGGACTCGATTTCGCGTTATTTCCACGACGTCGTTCCTTACGCCGGATTCACCAAGCTCTCTGGGTTCATCGATGACACCCGGGCGATTTGCTCGATTCCCTCCCGTCACGACATGAATCGGCGGGTCACCGCTAGCTTTGTCGCTTCTTTGGTCTGCGACCGCCGCATTTCCATGGAGGAAGGGCTTGAGATCGTGCACAATCAGATCGCGGTGCAGCCAAAGCATGTCTTTAAGCTCGATGCGGCCGAGCAATAACGAATAACGCTTAATATGACAACGCTTTAGGAAAGGGGTAGCAATGTCAGCAGATAGCGTAGGAATTCCACAAATCAGTCGTGAAAAAAACGGCCGTCCTGCTGCGCCCGAACGGATTGTCCATTTGGGTATCGGCAATTTCACGCGTGCGCACCAGGCTTGGTACACCGAACACGCGCCGGATGCAGCCCAGTGGGGCATCGCCGGTTTCACCGGTCGCGGCCCGCGCATGCGCGACCTGCTTGAATCACAGGATTGCGTATACACACTGATTACTTCGGGGGCTCAGAACGATGAATTCGAGGTCATCTCCTCGCTTTCGTCCATGCATAGCGGCTCGGACACCGCGGCGTTGCGGGCCCGTTTCGCGGATCCGAATATTTCGATTGTCACTTCCACGGTTACCGAGGCGGGGTATATGCGTGCCCACAACGGCGATTTGGACGTTGCCAACGCCGATGTTGCTGCGGATTTGCGGGCATTGAAAGCCAATTCGCGAGCGGACGGGCTGAAAACCGTTCCCGTGCGTATGGTTGCCGGTTTCCTTGCCCGCAGGCGTGCGGGGGTCGGCCCGATCACGGTGCTGCCCTGCGACAATCTGGCGGGCAACGGCGCTGCATTCCGCAAGGTGGTCGAGCAGGCCATCGCGGAGGTTGATCCGTCATTGCTTGACTGGACACGTCTTAACGTCGCTTGGGCCACGTCAATGGTCGATCGCATCACTCCTGCGACGACGCAAAACGATATCGAGCTTGTCGAACGTGTCAAAGGATGGCATGATGCGGCGCCGGTGCGCACGGAACCGTTCCGTGAGTGGGTAATCGCCGGTGATTTTCCGTCCGGTCGTCCCGCATGGGATGAAGCCGGAGCGGTCATCACCGATGACGTCACACCTTACGAACAGCGTAAGTTGTGGATGCTTAATGGTTCCCACACCACCTTGGCCTATTGTGGTTCACTGTTCGGCTATGAAACGGTGGCGGATGCCGTCGCCGATCCGACATTGCGTTCGTGGATCAACGAATGGTGGGATCTGGCCGGGCACTATGTCAGCGTGCCGACTGATGAATACCGCAAGCAGCTGCTTGAGCGTTTTGAGAATCCGAATATTCGTCACCTTTTGTTGCAGATAGCAACAGATGGGAGCGAAAAGCTTCCGGTTCGTATCGTGCCGGCCGCTCGCAAGGCATTGAAGGACGGACGGTCGACGGCCCCTGCAGCTCGTGCCATCGCCGCTTGGATACTGTTCCTCACCCGTTTTACCGATAAGCTTGCGGACGTCAATAAAGACAAGGTCGTTGCATACGCAAAGGCCTGCTTCGAATCTGACGGCAGCATCGATGATGATGGGGTGAAGCATGTGGTCGCTTACTTGGATCACAGCCTTGCGTCCTCTGCGGCGTTCGTTGATGAGGTTGTCTCGCAGATAGGAGTGGTAAGCCAGTTCGCGGCCGCGAATCGGCAGGCTTAGTGAACAACAATATTGTCGACTTTCCTGGCATCGGGATTTGCATCGGCAACGTTCCACTGAAAATCGTGGACAAAAAATTTAGTAAACAGACGTCATCAAGTAACAGACGTATGCGGAATAAAAGCTGTACAACAGAAAGGAATCGATATGGCTATTGAAAAAGCCGAGGTTTTTGTCACGAGTCCAGGACGTAATTTCGTCGTCCTCAAGCTCACGACGACGGATGGCATCGTTGGTCTTGGCGACGCGACGCTCAACGGGCGTGAACTCGTTGCCGCGGAGTATCTGAAGACCATCGCTCCTGCCCTGATCGGCAAGAACGAGGACAACATTGAGGACATGTGGCAGTACCTCTACAAGGGCGCCTATTGGAAGCGCGGACCGGTGACGATGGCCGCCATCAGCGCTGTCGATGTGGCACTGTGGGATATCAAGGGCAAGAAGCTCGGCGTTCCGGTTTACGACCTGCTTGGCGGCGCATCCCGCAAGGGCATCCTGACCTACGCGCACGCTTCCGGCACCGATTTGCCGAGCCTGTTCGACTCGATCGACATGTATCGCGATATGGGCTTCAAGGCCACGCGTATCCAGTACGCGCTGCCTGGCATCCCCTCGACTTACGGCGTCGCGGCTTCGGCCAACGCGCAGGCCGGCAAGGGCGAGAAGGGCATGCGTTACGATTACGAGCCCGCTCGCCGTACCAGCGTTCCGGTCGAGGAGGTCTGGGATGCGCGCACGTATCTCAACACTATCCCCGGCGTGTTCGAGGAAGTGCGCAACAAGTACGGCAAGGACCTGATCCTGCTGCATGATTCCCACCATCGCCTGCGCCCGATCGAGGCCGCCCGCTTCGGCAAGGCGCTTGAGCCTTATGACCTCTTCTGGATGGAAGACACCACGCCTGCGGAGGACAACCAGCAGTTCCTGCGTCTGGTGCGCGAGCACACCACCACCCCGATCGCCATCGGCGAGATCATCAACTCCTGGACCGATTACATCACCCTGATCGAAGAGCAGCTCATCGACTATGTGCGTTCGGCCGTTACCCACACCGGTGGACTTACCCACATGAAGAAGCTCATGGCCTTCGCCGAGCTCTTCGGCGTCAAGTCCGGCTTCCATGGCCCCACCGACGTTTCGCCTGTCGGCATGGCTGCGAACCTTCACTTGGATCTTGCGATTCCGAACTTCGGCATCCAGGAGTACATGAAGCACAGCGACGAAACGCTCGAAGTGTTCCACACCTCCTACACGTTCAAAGACGGCTATCTGCACCCGGGCAACAAGCCGGGCCTCGGCGTCGACTTCGATGAGAAGCTCGCCGCGAAGTACCCGTACCAGCCGGCTCCACTGCCTGTGGATCGTCTGCTTGACGGTACCATGCATGAGTGGTGATTTTTCTTAGTTACTGCCGCGATGGGGACGACATATACATTGCTCGACACGCTCCGGGCCGAACCGTAAAGCAGACAGCCCAGTGGGCTGTCTGTAGGTTCGGTGAGCGCGAAGGCAAAATTCATCGGATTTTGCAGGCCGAGTCTTTACGGTCGAGCAACGCATATGTCGTCCCCATCGCTCTGACTAATCTGCTTTTTTGAAGCGAATAAAAGATAAAAGACACTCGAGTCCGTTCGGGCAAGGTTACGCCGTAACAACGCATATGTGCCAATCCGGCACTCTGCGTTGAGTGGGTTTGGTAAGCGAATAAAAAGATGGGCCGAGTCTTTACGGTCGAACAAGGCATGTGTCAGCCTCAATGCTCTACTTCAAAAGGCCTTTGAAGCGAATAAAAGATAAAAGACACTGGAGTCCGTTCGAGCAGGGGGTACGTCAGCGCAATGCATATTTCGGTCCAACACTTTGAGTAATCTGCTTTTGTAAGTGGAATATGATGAAGCGCCGCCTCCCTGGTAATGGGGAGGCGGCGCTTCGTGTTGTTAGCGACTAGAAGATGCGCTCGTCGTGGTCGTCGGCGGGGTGCGGGGTGTAGGTGATCTTGAAATCATCGTCCGCGGGCGCCTCGCTCGTGTTGATTGGCGAATACGACAGGTGGAATGTCACGGTGCCGTAAGCAGGAACGGTGACATGGCGCCACTGCGCTCCCTCTCCTGCGAAGGTGACTGCTGCCTTGATCGGCTCTGCGGTCGGGTTATAGAGGAATCCGGCGAAGCCCTGCCCGTCCGGCTCGATGAAAGCGACCGAACCCAGGCCGCCATGCCGTCCGTCGGGGGTGTGGTTGGTCGAGGCCACGCGCCGTGAGCCAGGGCGCACATCTTGGCCGAAGTTGCGCAGCATGAAGTACTCGAGGTTGCGCTTGACCTTGCCGGTGCTTGAATCAATGGTGATCACGCCGCGGCGGCCGCGCGTCTTGGCGTAGCTCGGGAAGCCCTGCTCGTCCAGCGCGATGTTCCACAGGTTGATGAGACCGACGTTGTTGCGCACCAGTCCGGTGCCGATTTCGCCGAACATCACGTGGCTGGCCTCGTCTACGGTTTCATCGAGCATGCAACGGCGCTCGCTCATGGCGGCCTTCCATTCCGGGAACTGGCGGGTGCCGTTGAGTACCCACTTGGGTAGGCCGGAGTAGGTGTGGAAGGCAACGCCGGCGAAGCACTGGGCCTGGGCCGGCGTCATATAGTCGCTCACGGGGCGCTGGAAGAAGCGCAGGCCGTCGTCGGCGAAGTAGATCTCGACGTCCGGGAACGATTCGTCGAGGCAAGGACGCAGATATTCGCTGCCCCATTTTGTCAGCTCCTCCGGCGTCCAGATGGCCATCGGCCATTGCGGGGAATTGCCAGGCTCGTTCTGCATGGTCACCGAAGCGATGGGGATGCCGTAGCTGGCGTAGGCGGCGATGAATTTGACGAAATACTGCGCATAAACGTAATCGATGGTGTCCTGACGGCGATATCCATTGCCGCAGAACTCACCGAGACGCAACCTGCCGTCGCCTTCGAACTTGCGGTTGGTCTTCATCCAGGCCGGCGGGCTCCACGGCGAGGCCATCACTTTGACGGCCGGGTTGATGGCCATGATCTCCTGCAGCACAGGGATGACGTTTTTGAGGTCTTTGGTGGCGTTCGGTGCACCGGGCTCGCCTGTGCCGATGGAGAAGTAGTCGAGATTGGCGTCCGTACCGATTCCTTCTGGCAGGTCGTCATAGCTGTAATACTTTTGGCTGGAAAAATCACAGGAACCGATGGAGATGCGCACGGACGAGAAGCCGCCCTTCGAGGGACTGAACATCTCTTCGAGAATATCGTGGCGCTGCTCGGGGGACATGCTTTGCATGAAAAGCGCTGCGCTGGAATCGGTGATCGCCGCGCCGGCTCCTTCCCAAAGCTGGTATTGGCGGGTCGGGTCGATGACCACGGTGATGGCATCTCCCGCTTCGTCAACTATCTTCGGCGTCTCAATCGGTGTACGGCGCTGGCTCAAATCGCCGCTGGTCGCCGTCCATAATTGCTTCGGTGCGTGGTGTGCAGAGGACACGTAACTTTCCGGGTCCTCGTTTCTCATTGGTATGCCCATGGGCTGATACTCCTTTGCTATCTGTCCGTTTCTTTCATTCCGCCCCGCTTGGAGGGAAGGAATGATGCTATGAACGAACCTGAATTTCGCTGTACCAAATGCGTAATCCGTTGTCGCTCCATACTTCGAGCCTAGCAGCGCGAAGTGCTTAACCAGGTGAGGTGCCATGGATTGCCGAAGGCATAAAAGAGGACTATTGGCGAATTGCCGCGGTTCTTCCAGTAATTACAACCGAACAGTTGCTCTATCAAATCTGACAAATAATGGCAACAAACACTTTCCTTGTTGCCATTTGTGTACTCTGAAAATTAAGGACGGCAGCGGAATACGGAAACGTAGTTCGTCAGTCCTTGCATATAGGCGAGGAAGCCTTGAAGAAAGGATTTGAATATGAAAGTCTCACGTCCAGTAGGCGCCATAGCAGCGGTCTCTGCGCTCGCAATGCTTCTTGCGGGTTGCGGTGGCGGCGGCGACGCGAAAAACAGCGGTGCCTCCGACTCCAACGCGTTTGATAAGAACGCGAAGACCGAGATCACAATGGGTGGTTGGTCGCTGAAGATGACCCCGGAGTTCCAGAAGCTCGTTGATGGTTTCGAGGCGGAATACCCCAACGTCACCATCAAGCTCAAGGAATACAGCGCAGATGACTATGACAAGCAGCTCACCGCTGATATTTCCGCCGGTGCACAGCCCGATGTCTTCCCGCTGAAGAACACCGTTAAGTATGATACGTATGCAAAGTCGCAGGGCCTGGCCGATATCAGCGATATCGCCAAGAAGTTCGCCAGCCACAAGACCTATGACGACTCCATGTACAAGACCAAGGACGGCAAGTATTTTGCTCTGCCGTATCGCGCCGATCACTGGGTCCTCTTCTACAACAAGGACATGTTCAAGAAGACCGGCGTCAAGGAACCTGATGCCACTTGGACATGGAATGACTACACCAAGGCCGGCGAAGAGCTCAAGCAGAAGCTCCCCGCTGCCGGATATGACGCCAATTCCGTCTATCCGATGTACCAGCACAACTGGCAGTCCGTGGTTCAGTCCTTCGCACTGGCCCAGAATGGCCAGCCTGCCGAGAAGACCTATCTCAAGGGCGATTTCGGCTACATGAAGCCTTACTATGAGCGTGCTTTGAAGTGGCAGGACGAGAAGCTGACGATCAGCTACAACACCTCCTTCACCAACAAGGTTCAGTATCAGGCGCAGTTCGGTACGCAGAAGGCCGCCATGATGCCGATGGGCACTTGGTATGCCGCTTCGTTCCTGAGCCAGCAGAAGACCGGCGATGCCCAGAAGTTCGATTGGGGCATGGCTCCGATTCCGCAGAACCCGAGCAAGAAGGTTCCTTCCACTCCGATCACCTTCGGCAGCCCGACCGGTCTCATGGTTTCGGCCAAGTCCAAGGGCCAGAAGCTCGCTGCGGCCAAGAAGTTCGTTGAATGGGCTGTTGGCGAAGGCGGCGCTGATGTGCTTGCCAAGCTCACCACCACTCCTGCCTATATCGATGACAAGATCACCAAGGACTTCTTCGCAGCCGATGGCATGGCCACCGATCAGAAGTCCCAGGACGCTTGGTCCAAGTTCGACATGAAGCTGGAAGCGCCTGTGAGCTCTGCCACTGATACGATTCAGACTCTTCAGAAGACGATGAACTCCTCGATTCTTACCGGCACCTCAAAGCCCGATGCTGCTATCAAGCAGTGCCAGGATGATGTCAAGAACCAGGGTGTTCTCGAAAACTGATTATCGTAAAACCGTCTGAAACATGTGTCGCGGTTGAGTTGGTAACAGCCGCGACATATAGACGGGAGACCGGCAGGTCCATATCGGGTTGGCAGGTTTGATTCCCGGATAAGGACTGCCGGTCTTTTTCATTACCAAAAATGTAATTGTTGTGAGATAATAACAGTTGACAGGTGTTGCAAGACGACGTTGACGCAGTAGTCAGCGGCTTGTACCCATTAGCTGTATTCAAGGAGGAGGCAGCGATGTCGGATTCTTCTAGTTCGGACGTTGCCGCGGTGGGTGCCGATCTCGCCGCAGCAGGGGAGGCGGGTGCCGCCGAAGCCCGAAATAAACCGCCGGCACCAAAACGGCAAAAAACCGGAGGGATGGACGCAAAGGCGATTTCGCATCGTAACCTGCGCAATGGTCTGATCTTCATTTCGCCGAATTTCATCGGCTTCATCCTGTTGACGCTATTCCCGGTGCTCTCGCTGTTCTATATCGCGTTCACGAAGTGGTCGGCGTTCGGTATGCCGAAGTTCAACGGGCTGGTGAACTGGGTACGTTTGGTTCACGACCGCATCTTCTGGCAGACCGTGTGGCACACGTTCTACTATTCATTGGTGCATATTCCGCTGACGTTGGCGATTGCGTTCGGCTTGGCGGTATTGCTCAACTCCAAGCTCAAGGGACGTGGCTTCTTCCGTACGGTGGCGTTCATGCCGTATGTCACCTCAATGGTGGCGGCCGCGCAGGTGTGGGCCATGCTGTTCGACCCGAAGTCGGGCCCGATCAACCAGTTCCTGCGCCTGTTCCTCGGCAACAACGTGCCTGGCTGGCTTGGTTCGACCAAGTGGGCTATGCCTGCAGTCATCATCGTGGGTACTTGGCGTGAAGTCGGCTACTACATGATTCTTCTGCTGGCTGGTCTGCAGACGATTCCTAGTGAATTGTATGAGGCCGCAGAGCTCGATGGCGCGAACGGCTGGCAACGATTCTGGCACGTTACGGTGCCTTCGATGCGACCGACGCTGTTCTTCGTGATGGTCACGTTGACCATAGGTTCGTTCAAGATCCTCGATTTGACCTTGATCATGACCGACGGCGGTCCTGGAACGACCACAGAGGTGTTGGCCCAGTACATCTACTCGGTGGCATTCGACAACGGCGACTATGGCTATGCATCTTCGGTATCGTTGGTGTTGCTGTTCATCTGCATGGTGGTCACGCTGATTCAGTTCTGGTACAACAATGCGAAGGAGAAGTAACATGTCCGCGCAAACAGTATCCCCTCAAGCAGTTGAGACTGGTGCCGTGGCACCTGAAATCCCCTTCAACAAGAAGCCCGTGTCCCCGCTCAAGGTCGTTGGCACGATCATTGGCTATCTCGCCATGATTCTGGTGGCCGCGTTCACCCTGCTGCCGTTCTTCTGGATGATTCTTTCGTCCTTGAAGCCGAACAACGAGGTCTATGCGGTACCGATCAAGTGGTTCCCGTCGGCGTGGCAGTGGCACAACTACGCGGCCATCTGGACGAAGTCCAATATGACCACGTGGATTCTGAACACCCTGTTCTTCGCGATCATCGTGACCTGCCTGCAGGTGTTCACCGGTTCGTTCGCCGCCTATGGCTTCTCGAAGATTCCGTTCCGTGGACGCACCACGCTGTTCCTTATCTACATTGCGACCATGGCCGTGCCGTGGCAGGCCTACATGATTCCGCAGTTCAAGATGATTGCCGCTGTCGGCCTTTCCGACACCCGTTGGTCGATTATTTTGCTGCAGGCATTCGGCGCGTTCGGCGTGTTCATGATGAAACAGTTCTATGACACGATACCTGAGGATTTGTCAGAAGCCGCTCGACTTGATGGTTTGAGCGAGTTCGGCATCTACTGGAAGATCGTCCTCCCGCTTTCCGGTCCGTCCATTGCGGCGTTGGCGATCATCACCTTCACCAACACCTGGAACGACTACATGGGCCCGTTGATCTACTTGCGTTCCGCAAACCTGTGGACCATCCAGATCGGCCTCAAGCAGTTCATCTCCCAGTACAACGCGGATTACGCGATGATCATGACTGGCTCCGTCATCTCGGTGCTCCCGATCATCATCGTCTTCCTCATCGGCCAGAAGCAGTTCATCGAAGGTATCGCTACCTCCGGCATGAAGGGCTGATACCGCTGGTTTCATGAGTAGTGAAAATCCGATGTATGCAGGTCGCAGTGATCTCATTGCGACGCATACATCGGATTTTCGTATTATCGCCCATACGCGCGGTCAAGACTATGAGACGGTAGACTTTACGATGGTGGATTTCGATTCAGGTACGGATCAAAACGGAAGGGAAGTGCGTGATGGCGGATTCGTCAAGCGGCAAGAATCACAATCTTGGTGAGGCGTTCGGGCTGATAGCCAACAGCGTCTATGTCCTGCTGATGGCGGGATGGTGTCTGTTTGTCGGCATCATTCCTCTGATCGCCATCTGGGTGGTGGTGCAGAATGTTGACTATTACCCGGCTCTCACGCTTGCCCTTGTCTTAAGCTCGCCGGGCATCGCGGCCGGCTTCGCCCTCTTCCGCGACCAGCCGACGTTGTTCGGACGCGCGAGCAAACGCCGGGTCCGTATGTACAACGAAGGCTACCGGACCCCCGACTGGATCGCCGGCCCATACGTCCCTCCGGACGATACCGCGGCCTGCATCCGTCCGTATTTCCGTGCGTTCATCCGTTTGCTTCCCCGTGCGATCGCGCAGGGTGCGATTTACGGGTTCTTCATCTTCACGTTCTCCTATTCGATGCAGATCATGATGAAGCTCGGTTTTGGCGCCGTGATGGTGCCGGTTCTTTCCGTCTGCATCATCTTTCTTATCCAATCGCTGCTGGTCTCGCTGGTGCTCGTGGTGGAATACCCGAATGCGAAATGGTACGCGGTCGTCAAGAACGGCGTGCTGCTTTCGGCGCGGCGGATCTATATGGTCGTGATCAGCGGCCTTGCCATCTTCGGCTATTTCTGGGGAATGGCGAGCTCTCCGATCATCACCGGATTGCTCTTCACTGGCATCATCTGGTATATCGTCTGGGCTTCAGCGCGCTGGCAGGCCGACGTGCTTTTTGTGGCCCTCGCCCGTGAAAGCGGCGATAAGAAGCTGATCGAGCTTTACACCGGCGACAGCGAAAAACCCGAAAGCGGCTCCGGCGGTGGCATGTCCGGTCTCTTCTCGTCGATGAGCGATTATCGACAATAAATACAAAAAAATTCCGTAAAGTAGTGGCATAGAGGAGTTTCAATGAGTAACGACGAGGTTGCTTGTAATCTCAACGAAAACGAAAAGGAATCATCGGAAGGTCGTGACGCAGGCGGCACGGCAGCGGGCATTCGACCGTATGGTTTGTTGACGGGATTGCGCGACGATCCGCTGGGTATCGGGCAGGCGACGCCACGTTTATGGTGGCAGGTGCCGATTGTGCCGGGTGTCGGTGGCATGCAAATTTCGTATGAAATTCAGCTCTCGCAAAGTGCGAGTGGATTTATCGACAGCGGGGCGGAATCCACGGGGGAAATTCGTTCGTCTCAAAACCACCGCGGTTTTGCCGAGGGGATGACGAATCCCGCCAGAAAAGTGTGCCCGTCGCAAAACTCGTGCGGTTTTGCCGGAGAAGCAACAGCTTCTACCGGAGAGATTCATTCGTCGCAAAGCACGGCGATTGCGTGGCCATTCGAACCGTTACCCGCTCGCAGCGTCAGCTTCTGGCGCGTGCGTGTGCGGGTCGGGGAGACTTCGGACAAGTCCGTTCTTTCCGATTGGTCTAAGCCGCAAAAGGTGGTCGTGGGGCCTTTGCGGGCCGAGGATTGGGATGGTGCGGCCAGCATCTGGGCCTCCGGTGGCATGCCCATTCACTCGTCTGAGCCTGGGCCGACGCGTGCCGAGGACGCCGTCTTGCGCTTGCGGCTCAAGGTATTGGGCAAGTCCGCCAGTATTCTGCTGCGTTCCGCTGTGGACTGCAACGACGGATTTTTGTGGCGCTTGGATGCCGAACATAATGTATTGCAAAAGATGCACCTCCACAATAATCACGAGCAACCCATCGGCGCGGCTAGTGTGCCGCAGGATATCGATTTGCACGATTATGTTGATTTACGCATTGTCGCCGTCGATGAATGCGTACGGACGTTCATCAATGGTATTCAAATCGATGCGGTCGACGGCATCACCAAAGACGGAGCGGCTTACGGTTTCAAAATGGCGGAAGGTGAATCGGTAGCCGTCAAAAGCGCTTCGATTTGCCTGCCACAAACGCAAAGCGGGTGTGACCGAACCGGTCTTGACGTCAACGGTGAGGTAGATACTGAGCGTAGTAAACGTTCGAATGGTAATGGCGTAACCGGCGATGGTGACCAACGTTCGAATGACGTCGATATATCGAATATTTCCCGGGGCGGGTACCGGAATGTGGCTGATTCGTGTGATGGTCTTTCCGATGTAAGCGAGTCTTCCGGCGCCGGTAAGCAACTGTTTGGTATGGAATACCACGATGGCTGCGCCGTACCGCCGTATGCGAAGCTCGTCGATGGGGCGATGGTGGTGCCGGAAGGCGCGTTCGGGCTACTCGGCGACGCGTTGCCGGGAGATTATTGGGCGTTTCTTCGCCACGAATTTGATGTGCCGGAAGGTGAGATTGCGGCTGCTTATCTGTATGCGGCGGGTCTTTCTCCGCTGGGTGCGCGGCAGCATGTGTACCGCGCGTGGGTCAATGGCAATTTTGCCGGTGTCGGCTCAAGCCGGCAGGCTGAGGGACCTGCGTACGAAACGTACGATGTGACAGAATTTATCAATTCAGGAACCGCCAATGTCATTGCCTTCCAAGCGTGGGCGCAGGCGGGCGGCCGCGTGCAGGCGATGCTCGATGTGCGATATGCCGATGGCAGGGTAGTCACCGTAGCCACGGGCCCGGATTGGCAAGGCAGGCCGGGACTTGACTGGATGCCGTGGCATGGCGACATGAACGAAACGGTCAATTATTTCGTCGCTCCCCGCGAGGACATCGACGCCAGACGTGAGCCGGTCGGCTGGAAAACCGTGGGTTATGCTGGAACCGACTTCCGGCCCGTTGAGTCCTTCGATGGCATCGACGGTTTGCGCGCCGACGAATCAGTGGAAATCAAGGCTAATGACCTCAAGGTGAAGCCCACGCGTTTGGCGCCAGGCCGTTGGCTGTTCGACACCGGCATGGAACGCAGCTATTCGGTGCGTTGCCACCTCAACGTTCCCGACGATTTGGCCGGCACCGAACTGACGTTGCGTATGGGCGAGGAGCTCAATGCGGACGGTTCCGCGCGTTTCCACCTACGCGGCGGTATCCGTTATGAGGACACGTGGACCTTGCGCGGTGGCGAACAAGACTTCGAACACTGGGGCTATCGCTGCTTCCGCTATCTTCAAATCGATACCGACGAGCGCCTCGACCTTTCCGGCGCCATCACTTTTACCGATTTGGTGGCGCCAGAGCCCGATCAGACGGCGTCATTCTCGTCCAGCGACAAGACGCTCAACGAGGTGTGGCGTCTCTGTGCCAATACCTTGAGCGAAAGCCGGGCGGACCTTTATATCGACACCCCGACCCGCGAGCGCATGCCCTATGAGGCCGATCTTCTGACCCATGGTCGCGGCGAGATGGCATTCGCGCGTTCCTATGACCTGACCCGTAAAACCAGTCGGTATTTGGTGCGTAACCCCGGCAAGTTCACCGAATACAAGTTCATGACCGTCCAAATAGCCTATCAAGAATATCTGGAAACTGGCGATCCGGACGAGCTTGAGCGTGATTTCGGGCTCTATGAAGGTGAGCAGGGGCTGCGTTGGCTCAATGATGACGGTCTGATAGAAAAGGACCGCAAGACGCCGGAAAACGATGACATCGTCGACTGGCCGCAGCCCGCGGAGATTGATGGCTTCGACTTCACCCGTGTCAATACCGTGGTCAACGCATGGCAATACGGTGCCTTGCGCGCGCTCGCGGCCGCTGCCGAGGCGGTTGGGCGCGGCGATGCCGCCAAGCGTTACGATGCGCTGGCCGCTCGTATGCGCGAAGCGATGAACAAAGAGCTTTTTGATCCATCGGCAGGCGCTTATCGCGATGGGCGAGATACCAGTCATACCGCGATCCATTCCAGCGTCTATGCCGCCGCTTTTGGCATTCCCGATGAAGTTGACGCCCGGGAAGTGGGGAAGTGGCTCGTGGCGGATAGCCGCTTGGACGACACCGTGCCGGTGAGCTGCAATGCCGTAGGCTGGCTGATCGAGGCGTTGTACCGCACCGGGCAACCGCAGAAGGCGCTCGATCTCATGCGCTCGCACAGCGCGACTTCGTGGTGGTCGATGATGCATCGTTGGGGTGCCACGCAAACCATGGAGGCCTGGAACCCTGAAATCAAGCCGAACACGTCGTTCGCGCATCCTTGGGGAGTCACGCCGATTGTGGAAATCGCGCGATGGTTGCTCGGCGTGAATGTGACGGACGCCGGTGGCTCGCGGATTGTCGTTGCACCTCATCCTGCGGATCTCGAACACGTTTCGGGAAGCGTCGCCACCGTTCGTGGCTTGGTTTCGGTCGATATTCATCAAGGTAAGCGTACCAAGGTACAGGTCACGGTGCCCGGCAATGTGGTTGGAAGGTTGGAATACCCACTTGCCGGGAAACTGCTCGACACGGTTTCGGCTACTTTTTCGGCTGACGGGTCTTCGGCTTCTTCCGGTATTTCCGGCTTGTCGGTGAAAGGCAGCAGCCTCATTGTGCCGCTGGTTCCCGGCGTGACCACTGTGTGCCTGTGATGGGTTTGCCTTCGGGCGCTTGTTATATTGGTTCTGATTTAAAAAATTGAAGATGATATAAGTAAATGCCTCCAGCGCCGATAGCGGCGATGGAGGCATTTACTAGTTTGTGTTAGAAACTTACTCAGGCCTTGTCGACCACGGAATCACGAGAATCCTCGGTGTTGATCATGATGACACCGGCGATGAACGAAACCAGCATGATGGCGAAGAAGCCCCAAGCGGTTGCGCCGATATGCTCAGGAGCTACGAGCGAAGGCGTGATGATGGCGAACAGAGCACAGCAAATACGGGAGAAACCGTTGATGAAGCCCTGAACGGACGCGCGAATCGTCGCAGGGAATGAATTCTGGGTCCACACCTTGTACATGGCTTCGCCGGCGAAGGAGTTGAAGATATTGAACATAGCCAGACCCGCAACGATGAACCAGAGGCTGCCACTGCCCAAACGGATGCCGATGGCCATGATCGCCATGGCCACGACCTGCATGGCTCCGCCAAGATAGAACAGAGGCTTACGCATCTTGCTTGCAGAGATTTGGGTGAAGATGACGGACATGATGGTGGCTACGCACAGAAGCACAAGACCGATGCCGGTAGCGAAGGTCTGACGATGTGCCGGATTGGGAATGTTAACCGAAAGCAGATAGGTCTGGAACTGGCCCCAGGTGTTCGCAAGGAGGTTCCAAGCAACGTAGTAGACGCCGATACCGATCAAGGAGAACAGGAAGGTCTTCTTGTACTTGCCGAAGAGCACCTTGGTGACGCTGACCTTGTTTTCTGCCACATCAACGTTGTTGAGCTTGGCATTCGCTTCGATACGGGCCTCACCCTCGGCGTGGATTTGCGCCAAGGTCTTGCTGAAGGTACGCATGCAAGCCGAAACAAGAGCGATAATCGTCAGGAAGATGAAGACCACGCGAGCGGAAAGAATACCCGTGGTGGACAGGAAGAAGGTCACCAGATAGGAGATGAACTGACCGAAATGCCAATAGATCTGGTGGCTGGAGACGAGCTTGTTGGAAATGCCTTCGTTCGGCGCGTCCCTGGACATGACTGCCAGTGAGACCGGCAGTTCGGTTCCGGAGGTCAGGCCAAGGATGACGGCAGCGACAATCAGCGTGCCGTAATTCGGCGCGAAAGCCATGAGCAAAGTGCCGATGGCATAGATGAAGTTGATGTAGTTATAGACGCGGATACGGCCGATGCGATCGGCAATGCGCCCCCCGAACAGTGAACCGAAGCCGATTGCGAACGTCAATACGCTCGATACAACGCCTACCTGGACCGGGGTCATGTGCAGGTAATCCTTGAACACAGTGATCGTCGCGCTCAGACCGACGATGCACCCGGAACCCAGTATTCCGCCTAAACCGCTTG
This sequence comes from Bifidobacterium sp. ESL0745, assembly GCF_029433335.1. Taxonomy (NCBI): domain Bacteria; kingdom Bacillati; phylum Actinomycetota; class Actinomycetes; order Bifidobacteriales; family Bifidobacteriaceae; genus Bifidobacterium; species Bifidobacterium sp. ESL0745. Next base: position 73,787 of record NZ_JAQTHX010000003.1, on the reverse strand, counting down.
CGATTTGCAGGCTTTTATACTTTCCGAGCTTTGTGGACTCAGTTGCAGATTCATCAGTCATGAATCTCTTTCCCCCTTTGATGTTTCCGATATCCGGCTTCGTGGATTCGGCGTTATCGCCTTTTCGGAACCGGTATTATCGGTTAACTCTTTCCGTCTTCTCAACACATGACGGGATATTTCTAATATAAGAATAAAATTCCTAGGCAGGTAATCGTATCGTCGCCGATGGGATTTATATGGGTGAAGGACTCGGTGTTGGTGAAGTCGAAAACGGTTGTGATGTGAACGTTTTCTGAACGGCTGGCCATCGTTTTTCTATTTCAGTGCAAACTATGGCAATTTGCCCGGATTCCATTTATGGCTACTTACTATACAGCCGGAAGCAGGCCGCATAGCGGTGAAGGAGCTGAAATGAAATTGGAAGAAATGCAAAGCACTTCGGGGACGCCGGTATTCAAGAAAGTGTCGGATGACGATGAGGGGGAGGCGTCGTACCGCCCTCATGAGTTGTTGACCGCTTTGCGCGATAAGCCGATTGGCATTGGTCAGACCCATCCCCGTTTGTGGTGGGAGGTGCCGGTAGTGCCCGGCGTCGGCGGAGACCAATTGTCATATCAGATCGAGCTGTCGAATGACGTCAATGGATTCGCTGATGGCGCGTTGGTGCAGAGCACTCCGGAAATCACGTCTTCGCAGAGCACTGCCGTTCCGTGGCCTTTCGAGCGGCTTGTTCCCAGGCAGGTCGCGTTTTGGCGTGTCCGTGTCCGGGTAGGCACTCTGGGCGGAAAATCCGTTCTGACCGGATGGTCTGAACCGGTGAAAATCGTTGTGGGACCTTTAAGTCCGAGGGATTGGGACAATGCCATCGGCATCTGGACGGTAGGCGGTGCGCCGGTGCGTCCGGCCGACCCGGGCCCGGCGACATCGGTGGACGGAACGTTTTCGTTGTGTTTCAAAGTGCTGGGCGAATCGGCTGGCATTTTCTTCAGGATTACCGCCGATTGCCAGGATGGGTACCTTTGGCGATTCAATGCCACCGACAACACCTTGGACAAGGTGCATGTGCGCAATGGTCATGAAAACCCCATCACTTCGGTCAAGTTGCCGCAAAACATCGATTTGCGCCAATATGTGAACCTGTCAATCAATATCGACGGCAATCGCACAGCGACGTTCATTGATGATATTCCCGTCGATGTTGATGACAACATCACCAATGACGGTTCGTCCTTTGGTTTCAAGATGGCTGAGCATGAAAGCATAGCCGTCAAGAGTGCCAGCATCGTGCCCCTCAACCAGACCGAGCCCATCTTCCAAGCTACGTATGACAAAGATTCTGTCGTGCCGACGTATGCCCATGTGACCGACGACGCCATGGTGATCGACGAGAATTCCTTCGGTCTTCTCGGTGATGTGTTGCCGGGGGACTATTGGGCGTTGCTGCGTCGTGAATTCGATCTGCCGGAAGGTACTGTCGTCGGTGCATATCTTTATGCCACGGGCCGCTCGCCCATCGGCGCGCGCCAACACGTCTATCGTGCATGGGTCAATGGGCAATATGCGGGCGAAGGCCCCGCGCGCGATATCGGACGCAGGACCTATGAGACCCACGATGTCACTGATATGGTTCGCCCGGGTGCCACGAATGTGCTGGCATTGCAGGCTTGGGCCCAGACCGGCGGCCGTGTGCAGGCGCTTTTGGACGTCCATTACGCCGACGGCAGCATCTACACGGTGGTCAGCGGTCCAGAATGGCAGGGAAGGCCGGGACTTGACTGGAGGCCTTGGGTCGGGGATATGAACGTCAAGGTGAACTATTTCGTGGCTCCCCGCGAAGACATCGATGCCCGTCATGAGCCCGTCGGCTGGCAATCCTCGAATTACCAAGGTTCCGATTTCAGGCCGGTGGCGACATATTCGCGTGTCGGCAATCTGCACGCGGACAGTTCCAATGGCATAGGCGTCATCGCCTATCAGCCCGTTTCAGTGACCCAATTGGCTCCTGGCAGCTGGCTTTTCGATGCCGGCGTGGAGCGTGTCTATTCGGTGAGGTGCAAGCTGGATGTGCCGCAAGGCCTGTCCGGCACGCAATTGCGGCTGCGTATGGGTGAGGAGCTCAATGACGATGGCTCGGTGCGATACAACCTGCGCAGCGGTATTCGCTATGAGGATACCTGGACCCTGCGTAAAGGCAAGCAGTCCATCGAACATTGGGGTTATCGCTGCTTCCGCTATCTGCAGATAGATACGGTCGAAAGCCTTGACCTTTCCGACGCCATCACGTTGCTGAACACGGTCGTGCCCGAACCCGAGCAGATCGGTTCGTTCCATTCTTCGGATGATGTGCTCAATGAGGTATGGCAGCTCTGCGCCAACAGCATGCGAGAAAACCGCAACGATCTTTACATGGATACGCCGACCCGCGAACGCATGCCTTATGAAGGTGACTTGGTGACCCGTGGACGTGGCGAAGTGGTGTATTCGCATTCCTACGATCTGCTGCGTAAAAGTTGCCGGTACATCGTGCGTGCCCCCGGAAAATTCACGGAGTACAAATTCATGCCCATCCAAATGGCGTATGAGGAATATCTGGAGACAGGTGACACGGACGCGCTTTCGAAGGACTGGGGGCTTTACGAGCGTGAGCAGGGCTTGCGTTGGCTGAACAAGGACGGGCTGATCGAGAAGGATCGCAAAACGCCGATGAACGACGATATCATCGATTGGCCGCAGCCCAAGGAGATTGACGGATTCGAATTCACCCGCGTCAATGCCGTGGTCAATGCGTGGCAGTACGCCGCTTTCGTGTATTTGGCCGATGCAGCCCAGGCGGTGGGACGCGAGGATGACGCGTCCAGGCTCCGCAGATTGGCCAAGCGTATGCGTTCGGCGATGAACACGGAGATGTTTGATTCGGCGATCGGTGCGTATCATGACGGACGTGACAGCAGCCATACGGCCATGCATTCGACGATGTATGCCACTGCCTTGGGAGTCGCTGAGAACAAGGATCTCAAGCGTATCGGCCAATGGCTCACCGCTGATGGAAAACTCGATTGGGTTCCCGTCAGCTGCAATGCCGTGGCATGGCTGCTTGAGGCCCTGTATCGGACCGGTCAGGATCAGGCGGCGTTGGAGGTCATGCGCTCGCATAGCGAGACCTCGTGGTGGTCGATGATGCATCGTTGGGGTGCCACGCAGACCATGGAGGCGTGGAGCCCGGATATCAAACCGAACACCACTTTCGCGCATCCGTGGGGAGCGAGCCCTATTGTGGCGATTTCCCGTTGGATGCTTGGCGTCAAACTGGTCAAGGCGGGAGCTTCGCAGATTGCGGTTGAACCGCATCCTGCCGACTTGCCCGAAGTGCAGGGCAGCGTGGTGACGGTTCGTGGGTTGGTTTCCGTACAAGTCAAGCAGCAGAAGTCTACGACACTCACGGTCACGGTTCCCGGCAACACGAGGGGAACGCTGCGCTGGCCGCTTTCCGGGCATACGTTGCAGGATGTTGCCGTCACTTATCCCGATGGACATGATGGGGATTCTTCGGCAAGCGTGGATTCAGACACCATTGTAGTGCCATTGAGCGCCGGAACGACGACAGTGGTGGTTGGCTGAGAAAAGTCCCGCGGCGGCCGGCATCACTGGGAATTTGTGTCGAGCTCTCGTGGGTTCGGTGATTTCCTATTATTTGATGAACAAGTGGATCGTATGCCCGGTGTGGCGACGATCCACTTGTTGTAATACCATTTGGTTCGTCACGTCAATCACGCGCGGCATAATGGTTCTATGACTGAAAATGCTACTGATTCTAGACCTGAACTGCCCAAAGACGTCCGCGTTCGCTTCTGCCCGTCGCCCACCGGCACGCCGCACGTCGGCATGGTGCGCACCGCCCTGTTCAACTGGGCTGAGGCGCGGCATACGCATGGCACCTTCGTCTTCCGTATCGAAGACACCGACAACGAGCGCGATTCTGAGGAAAGTTACAACCAGATCATCGACGCGCTGAACTGGCTTCATATCGATTGGGACGAAGGCATCAACGTCGGCGGCCCTGACGGCCCGTACCGCCAGTCCGAGCGCGGCGACATCTATAAGGACGTCGCCAAGAAGCTGCTCGACGCCGGCTATGCCTACGAATCCTATTCCACCGCCGAGGAGATCGAGGCACGTAACGTCGCCGCCGGCCGCCCGAAGGCGTTCGGTTATGACGGCTACGACCGCAACCTGAGCGACGAGCAGAAGGCCGCGTTCAAGGCCGAGGGCCGCAAGCCCGCGCTGCGCATCAAGATGCCTGATGAGGATATCGCCTTCGACGACCTCATTCGTGGCCGCATCGAGTTCAAGGCCGGCAGCGTGCCCGATTACGTCATCGTGCGTCCGAACGGCGATCCGCTTTACACGCTCACTAACCCGGTCGACGACGCGCTGATGCGCATCAACGTCGTACTGCGTGGCGAGGATTTGCTGAGCTCCACGCCTCGTCAGGTCGTGCTGTATCGCTATCTCATCAAACTCGGCATCGCTCGTGAGATGCCCCTGTTCGGCCATATGCCCTACGTCATGGGCAAAGGCAAGAAGAAGCTTTCCAAGCGTGACCCCGAATCCAACCTCTTCCTGCATCGCGAGCACGGCTTCATCCCCGAAGGCCTGCTTAATTACTTGGCACTGCTCGGCTGGTCGATCGCGCCCGACCGCGACGTGTTCAGTATGGACGAGATGGTCGAGAAGTTCGACATCCGCGACGTGAAGGCCAACCCGGCCCACTTCGACATCGATAAAGCTATCTCCATCAACGCCGAGCACATCCGCATGTTGGAGCCTCAGGACTTCCTCAACCGTTCCGTGCCGTATCTGCACCGTGACGGCGTGGTTTCCGCCGATTCGTGGGATAAGCTCACCGACCGCGAACGCCGGATCTTGACCGATTCCGCGCCGCTGGTCCAGCCGCGTGTGCGTCTGCTTGGCGAGGTCGCCGGTATGGCCGGAAGCCTCCTGAGTGAAGACGAGTACATCGAGCCCGAGGACGATGCCCGCAAGACACTCAAGGATTCCGCCCCCGAGGTGCTCGACAAGGCCATCGCCGCGCTCGCCGAGGTGCCCGAAGCAGATTGGAAGACGGACAACCTCCACGAGACGCTCAACAAGGCGTTGGTCGAGGACGGCGGTTTCAAACCGCGTCTGGCGTTCGGCCCGGTTCGCGTGGCCATGTCCGGCCGCCGCGTCTCCCCGCCGCTGTTCGAGTCCATGGAAATCGTCGGCAAGCCGCTGACTCTCGCCCGCCTGAAGGGCCTCAGAGAACACCTCTAAGGTGATTTTTAGAGAGGCCAAGAGCCCGTTTGCCGTAGTTAATGCCGGTAAAACGGGCTCTTGGTGCGTCAACATACTCAAATTCGAGTGAATGATCCTTCAATTCTTCATTTTTAGCCATGTTGGTGCGCCAAATTGCCGTTTTTAGCAAGATTGAGAGCAAAAGTATTGTTTTTTGCGTGTCTTGGTGCGCCAAGTATCCTTGTTTTCGGAGATTTGGGTGTCAATTATCGTTTTTGGGACAACTTGGTGCGCCATGAGGCCCCAAAAATTGAGAATCAGGTAGATTATTTGCAAATCGGGCGGCTGTGAGCCGTTTCCCGCGTTGAATAGGGGTGTGCAACACGCCGGGTTGCGTATATTTGTACTTTCCTATAAAATATTAGTTTGTTGCCTTGGGAAGGGCAGCAGATAAGTTGGCCTCCATCGTCTAGCGGTCTAGGACTACGCCCTCTCACGGCGCCAACACCGGTTCAAATCCGGTTGGAGGTACGAAGTGCTATAGTGGTTAAACGGCTACGGCACCAAGCCAATTGGGGTATGGTGTAATTGGCAACACGGCTGATTCTGGTTCAGTTGTTCTTGGTTCGAGTCCAGGTACCCCAGCAAAGATGCAAAAGCCTCGCAGCTTAGGGTTGCGGGGCTTTTTCTATGCCATGATTCCGTACCGCTCAGTACCGCGGCATGAATCGGCTCAACGGAGGCAGCAAAACCGGCCGCGCTGATGTATGGTAAAGAAAGCAATGAGATGGTAGCGCCAAGGAAAAGGTTGAGGCAACAATGACTGAACTCACGCGTGTGGCCAAGGATTCTGCGGATTTCGCGTCGAAGCCGCGCATTCAGCCGGTGCATCCGGGAGACACTCGCCCTGTTTCCGTTTCCGCGCGCCTCGGCCGCCTTCAGTTCCATGATTCCGGCAAGTTCCGCGTCTTGGTGTTGGCTGACATCCAGGATGGTCCCAAGATCAGCAAGGACACCATCAAACTTATCGAAGCGGCACTCGACAGCTCCCGTCCTGATATCGTCATTTTCCCCGGCAACCAGATCGCCGGTTACGACAAGGCGTATGCCAAAACCTTCCGCAAGCGCACGTGGACGCCGCAGAAATGGTCGATGGGCGCTGCGGCCACCAACCAGCGCGACGCTGAGCTCGATCACACGCGCGAGCTGGTACGTGGGTCCATTTCCCAGTTTGTTTCCCCGCTGATCGAGCGCCACATCCCGTGGGCCGTGACCTACGGCAACCACGATTTCCAGTGTGGTCTCACCAACGCCGAACTGGACGAGATCTATCGTGAATTCCCAGGGTGTCTGAACCCGGAACCGATGATCAAACCTTCCGACCGCCCTCGCAAGCAGCCGGGCAGCGGGTTGCCCGACCAATACATCTATCCGTGCGAGCCGGGCACTTTTGCGCTGCCAGTCAGCAAAGATCGCGAAAGTGGCAATGTGCTGGGATTGGTGGTTTTCAATTCCGGCGATTACGGCAAGCTTGGCGGTTACGGTGCTCCCAGCCAGCGGGCGCTTGATTTTCTCAAGACGGTCCCATCGTTGATCGGTGTCCAATCAATGGTCTTCCAGCACATTCCGGTGCCGCAATATTACGATCTGCTCAAGGAAGTGCCGGCCACGGCCGCGCATGCCGTGGAGGGTTATCGCAAGTTCGCCGGCCACAATTATGTCATCGACGAGGCCAAAACGTTGCCCGGCAGTTTTCTGGGGGAGGGCATCAGCTGCCCCGACACCGACACCGGCGAGTTCGACGTCCTCAAGTCGACCGACGGCTATTTCGCGCTGCTTGCCGGCCACGATCATCGTAACCGTTTCGTCGGCACCGTCGATGGACTGACGCTGATCGCCACGCCGACCTGCGGGTTCGGCTCCTACGGCCCTGCTCCGGCCCAGCGCGCAGCAAGGCTTTTGGAATTCGATATCCGTCATCCCTACGAACCACGCACCCAGCTTTTGGAATTCGGCGACCTGGTCGGCAAGTCAAGCTCCAGCAAGGCCTACACCTACGCGCTCAACGGCACCCCAGACGCCGCAAAGGAAGGTACCAACCTGCTTCGTCGCCCGCGCCTCATCGCCCAGATCCTGCGTAAGATGCATCTGAAGAAGTAAGTGTTATAAACTGTAGTTTCGGTGATATCTCGCGTTTTCAAGTATGTTTTGTTATGAATTTGCGAGTCGTGGTATTTCCTAACCGTAAATTACGGTAAATCCTAATAGGGAATTACGGTATTCCCTAACCGTAAATTATGGTAAAATAAGCAGTAAAACAATAAATTTTGTACCTTGAAGTACTGTTTGGAGGGAAGCTGTCATGACGCCACGTCTTTTGGCTCCAAGGCTTAATAAAATGGCAACTTGGTTTCCGGTAGTCTCCGTTACTGGTCCCAGACAGAGTGGAAAATCGACGTTAGTCAGGGCAGCGTTCACTGATTATAGGTATGTGAATTTGGAAGATCCGCAAATGAGGCACGAGGCGGAAACCGATCCCGTGGGTTTTATCCGAAATCGACCGAATCACCTTGTCGTGGACGAAGCGCAATATGTTCCCGACCTTTTTTCAATGATTCAAGTAGCTTCTGATGAGCGCAACGAACCGGGGCAATATGTGTTATCGGGTTCGCAGAATTTTTTAATGCTGAAAAACATCAAACAATCCTTGGCTGGAAGAGTCGGCATCACAAAATTACTTCCATTTTCTTATACTGAGGCTCTCAAAACAAAAACGGTGCCAAATGTCGATGAATTCATGTTGAGGGGCGGATACCCGCGTCCCTACGATAACGGAATGCCGCTTGATTTGTTCTTCTCAAGTTACATTGATACGTATGTTGAACGTGATGTTGCCGATTATCTCGGTGTGCGCAATGTTGTCGCGTTTCGCAAGTTTCTTGACCTATGTGCGCTCAATGTTGGAAGTCTCATCAACTATACCCATTTGGCCAATGAATTGAACGTAAGACTGGAAACGGTTAAGGGATGGCTTTCCATACTGGAGTCAAGCTATATGGTCTTTCGACTGATGCCGTTTCATTACAATGCCGGGAAGCGTTTGACCAAGACGCCGAAACTGTATTTTTACGACACGGGGCTGCTGTGTTATCTGCTCAAAATCAATTCTGTTCAGGAACTTTTGTTGAGCCCCGCGCTGGGAAGCGTATTCGAAAACTTGATGGTGTCGGAGACGGCGAAACGATATTTCAACAGGGGCAAGGATCCAGAACTTTACTTCTATCACGACGACAGCGATATAGAAGTCGATCTGCTCGATTTCACCGATTCATCGCAACCGGATCTGGTCGAAATCAAATCAAGTCAGACCTATCATGATCGTTTTGCGAAACATGTTCGCAAGATTGCCGGTGATTTAGGCGTTTCGCAGGAGCATCAGTGGGTTGTTTCCCGGGTGGAGTCCAGTTACACATCCAACGGAGTGAACGTATGCACGGCCAAGGACTGGTTGCTCAGATAGTGTATTTTCGATAAATGCTGGGGTTGCCGAGCAACAATTACGGTTTTGCGGATTGAAATTTAGACTATTGATTTTGTCTTATAAGTTTTAAGGACAGATTTATTATCTGCTCAAGCCAAGTGAGAGCGACGGGTGAGGCGCGTGGCGAAGGCGGCCAAGGCACATAGTGTAGCCAGAATCGTTTGCGTACGGTAGTGCTCCAATTGGAAGCCGCCGGTCAGCGGCAAGGACGAGACGACCGGAATGGTGAGTTCCAGCGGAACGGCAGCCGATTCATTCGGCGTGCCTCTGCCTGTTAACGTCACCGCGTCGGCGGCAGGGGCGTCTTTTACCGTAATCTGCGCGGTGCCACCGTAAGCCACGCCTGACGGAATGCTCACTGAGAACGTGCCACCCGGACCGGTGGTGGTTGTCTGCGTCGTTGGTGTGGAGCCGGCTGGCCACGTTATCGTCACGGTGTCGCCGGATTCTTTGATACGGTTCGACTGTGTCTCGGCATTCCCTGAGCTCCACACCGATCCCGTGACGGTGCGCGCGGAAAAGTCGAACTTGAGGGTTGATTGATCGATGGCCGGTGCGACGAAGTCCGTCTTGAACGCCTGCGTGAAGACGAATGAGCCGTTGCCGTGGTTCACGGTTTGAAGACGCAAACGGAATGGGGGTGACACGCCACTGCCAATCTTGTCATCGGCGGCCAAATCCGCCACGTTGAACTTGGCGTTCCAAGTGTGTCCTGTAGGATTCAGCGATTCTGAGGTGGATTCAACTCCCACCCCTTCGGCTGTTGATCTCGGGTCTGCCGTCGGCATGTGCCAAGTTGCCACTTTGTCATTGGCTTCCAATGGAAAGATGGTGTCTCCAGAATTGAGCGTGCCGTTGAGCGTCACCATGCCTAAAGCGTCTGGCGACGTCAGCCCAGTGGCAGTTGGAGTTGAGAGAGTTGTGGGTAAGCGTCCCCAAACGACATAAAAATTGTGCCCTCCCTGCCACGAGCCCCAGGAGCAGCTTGAAAAACCGAGTCTAAAAGATGGAGAGGTCGCATTTGGATTTTGACTCCACCCGAGTGGTTGGTATCCTGGACGTGACCAATCGCCTGGACTTGACCAATCAGGCGTTGGAAAACTAAGACAGTTATTCCCGTCAAGCATTTTAGTTATAAGTCCACCTTGTCCTGGTATATTCGGGTAAAAAGTATACCACTCATAATATCTAGGACTAATTTGCCTATTTACCACATTGTGTCTGTCTTCAGTTTTTATGTTATCTTGACTTGAAAAATTACTAGATTCTACAAACTCCGAAATGTCATCGTTATCGTTGTGAAGTCCATTGTTGTATGGCTCTATGGTTGTCGCTGTTTCGCTGTTGAGTTTCCAAGTTGTGTCTTTCCAGCTGTCGTCATCCACGGCATTTCCATTGTTGTCGTAGTGTTGCCGAAACGCTTCTGCCGGCAACGACTGCTTGCTGCCAAGGCCAATGCGGGTGAGCGTTTTCCCGAGACCGCCGAACATGCAAGAGAAGTCGGTGACTTGTGTCATGTTCCAGCTGGAAAGGTCGAGCACGGTGAGGGAGGTGTCGCCGTTGAATATGCCTTTCAGACTTGTCGCTTTCGATGTGTTCCATTGTTCGAGCCCAGTGATGGAAGCCAATGAGGAGTCGAAGGCGAACAAATCGCCGATGTTCCCGTCCACAAGATTCGTCAGATCAAGGTTTCCAACGTCGGCGGTGATCATGTTGCTCAAACCGGCGAACAGCCCGTGTACGCTCAGTGCCTTGACGGGGCCGGTGACTTTCACCTTCGAAATGTCATCGCGTCTCGTCCAACTGTTTTTACTGCCGTTGTCCCAAGGCACTTTGGCATAATTGCCGTCTGAGGTGCGGTAATCCGGCACGGTACCGCTTTTCAGCTCGAGTACGCAGTCGCTGCCGTCTGTGTGGATATTCCAGATGAGCGGGTCGGTTTCGCCCCATGACTGGTCGCCTGCGGCTGTTTGACAGCTTGATACCGATGGGTTGGCGCTATTCGGGGCGGTTGCACCGGTGTTCGTGCCTTGCGCGTTGGCAGGGGCGGTGGCGCTGTCTTGTTGGGCATTAGCGTCTGGTGCGGTGGCAGGTGCGGAGTTGTTTTGCTTGGCACTGGTGTCCGCAGTGGTGCCGGAGGCAGTGCTGCCTTGTGCAGAAGCAGAAGTGGAGTCGCCTTGTTTGGCATTGGTTCCAACGGAATCGGTGGAATGAGAAGAATATTCTGGCTTCTTGGCTGTGTTTTGTGGCTTGGGTTGATCTTGAGGAAGCTTGGACGAGTCTAACGCACTATTTGAGCTGCGGGAGGGGGTAGGCGAAGCTGAAGTACTGGTATCGGCCGAGGAGGAGGCAACGGTTTCTGCGGCTGTGGCCGTCTGAGGAAGGGTGAGCGCTAACATGGCCATGGATACCAAGACTGTTGTCAGTCGGTGTACCGCTTGTTGCCCTGTCATCTATGTCTCCTCCGTCGGTCGTGCATCATAGCTGCGAAGCATTTGGCTTGAACTGTGATATGGCTGTGATTCACAGTAAGGCCGAATCTGCATAGCTCCGCTTGTAATGCTACACGAACATCTGCCCAATAATGAATTAATTATGGGTTCGAATGTGTAGACATGATGACATAAGAATCAACTATGTCGACTGTATGAATATTTAAAGGTATCAGAGATCAATTTTGATGATTATATAAGGTTATAGGCAACAAAACTAGTCTGTTGAAAATAATGGCCTTTGTCCGATCAATCTTTCGTGCTTCGGACAAAGGCCATTGAAAAGTTTTACGTCTATTGTGCTTTTATCTGCCGGCGCTGGCCTTCATCAGGGCGTCGGTGAGGTACTTGCCGCCGGCCATCACATAAGGGGCGTAGCGGCGGCCTGGTGAGGGGCCCATGCGGCCGGAGGGGCCGGAGATGGAGATGGCGGCGATGACTTGGCCGGAAGAGTTGCGAATCGGCGCGGAAACCGAGCAGACGCCTTCCTCGCGTTCGTTGACGGAATCGGCCCAACCACGGCGACGGACGGTCGCCAGCGTTGAGGTCGTGAATTTGGCGTGACGCAGACCCTGATGCAGCCGCTCGGAATCCTCCCAGGCAACGAGGATCTGCGCGGCGCTGCCAGCTTGCATTGAAAGCATGGCGCCGACGGGGATGGAATCGTGCAGCCCGCTGGCCCGTTCGACGGCAGCGATGCAGACGCGCTGGTCGCCTTGGCGGCGGTAGATTTGCGCGGATTCGCCGGTGCGGTCCAGAAGGGTCTGAAGGATTGGTCCGGCGGCTGTCAGCAAGCGGTCTTCGCCGGCGGCGGTAGCCAGTTCGGCAAAGCGCGAACCCAAGATGAAGCGCCCGTGCTGGTCACGCAGGACGAAGCGATGACGCTCCAGCGCAATGGCCAGGCGGTGTGCGGTGGGGCGGGCAAGCCCGGTGGCGGCGACCAATTGTCCTAATGTGGAAGGCCCGCTTTCGAGGGCCTCAAGAATCTTGACCGTTTTATCGAGGACCCCGACCCCGGAATGAATGTCGTCATGAATAGGAGCATGATTCGAGTTTTGGGCAGCATTGCCGGTTGGTTTGGGCGCGCGTGTGGTCCGCGCCGCTTGGGGATCCTTTGATAATGAGTCCATACGTGAATATTATACATTGGGGTCTATCATCTCATCTATCTCAGAATATGAAACAACGATGTCCATATTGTTGACAAACGTCGATACTCGAAAATACGTGCCACCACAAAAATCCGCGTGGCAGAAATAGAAACGGGGTTGCGGCCCCAAAACCAACGATAGGAGGTCGTATGGCAAGCACATTGGCTGAAAAAGTCTGGGCCGATCACCTGGTGTACCAGGGCAAAGACGGTGCCCCGGACCTGATCTATATCGACCTCATGCTCATGCACGAGGTCACCAGTCCGCAGGCGTTCGAGGGCCTGCGACTGGCCGGGCGCAAGCCGCGCCACACCGACCTGCTGATCGCTACGGAAGACCACAACACGCCCACGGTCGACATCGACAAACCCAATCCGGACAAGACTTCCGCCAAGCAGTTGAGCACGTTGGAGAAGAACTGCAAGGAATTCGGCGTGCTGCTGCATCCACTTGGTGATGCCGACCAGGGCATCGTCCACGCTTTCGCGCCGAACCTCGGTCTGACGCAGCCGGGCATGACCATCGTCTGCGGCGATTCGCACACCTCCACGCACGGTGCGTTCGGGGCGCTCGCGTTCGGCATCGGCACGAGCGAGGTCGAGCATGTTATGGCCACGCAGACCTTGTCGCTTAAGCCGTTCAAGACCATGGCCGTCAACGTCGAAGGCGAGTTGCCCGAAGGCGTGACTGCCAAGGACATCATTCTGGCCATCATCGCCAAGATCGGCATCGGCGGCGGACAGGGCCACGTCATCGAATACCGCGGTTCCGCGATTCGTTCGCTTTCCATGGACGCGCGCATGACCATCTGCAACATGTCCATCGAGGGAGGCGCCCGCGCGGGCATGATCGCCCCCGACGAGACCACCTTCGAGTACTTGAAGGGCCGCCCGTATGCGCCGACCGGCGAGATGTGGGACAAGGCCGTGGCTTATTGGAAGACGCTCAAAACCGACGACGACGCGAAATTCGATAAGGAAGTCACGATTAATGCCGCCGACCTTGCGCCTTACGTGACTTGGGGCACCAACCCCGGCCAGGGCGCGCCGATTACCGCCGACGTGCCGGACCCTGCGGATATCGCCGACGCCGAGCAGCGCCAGGCCACGCAGTCCGCGCTGGAATACATGGGTCTGAAGCCCGGAACGCCGATCAAATCGATTCCGGTGGACACCGTTTTCATCGGATCCTGCACCAACGGTCGCATCGAGGATCTGCGTGCCGCCGCATCGGTGATGAAAGGCCATCACAAGGCCGATTCCATCCATCGCGTGCTGGTCGTGCCGGCCTCGTCCCGCGCCCGCTTGCAGGCCGAGGACGAAGGGCTTGACAAGATCTTCAAGGACTTCGGTGCCGAATGGCGTAACGCCGGCTGCTCGATGTGCCTCGGGATGAACCCGGACAAGCTCGTACCCGGCGAACGCTCGGTTTCGACCTCGAACCGCAACTTCGAAGGCCGTCAGGGCAAGGGCGGGCGCACGCATCTGGCCTCGCCGCTGGTCGCCGCCGCCACCGCCATCCGTGGCACGATTTCCAGCCCCGCCGACCTGTAAGGCCATCGACGATTTATTTGTCTTTACTATTAATTATCGGATTTTAAATTTCAGAAGGTTTATCGATTATGGAGAAACTTACGCAGGTCACCGGCGTCGGCGTCCCGCTTCGGCGTTCGAACGTCGATACCGACCAGATCATTCCGGCCGTCTTTTTGAAGCGCGTCACCAAGACGGGCTTCGAGGACGCGCTGTTTTATGCGTGGCGACGCGACCCGGACTTCATCCTGAACAAGCCCGAGTACCAGAACAAAGGCAAGATCCTGGTCGCCGGCCCTGATTTCGGCATCGGCTCGTCGCGTGAGCATGCCGTGTGGGCGCTGCGCGATTATGGATTCCGTGTCATCATCAGCCCGCGATTTGCGGACATCTTCTATGGCAACACTGCCAAGAACGGCGTGCTGGCCGCCATCATGCCGCAGGAAAGCGTCGAACTGCTCTGGAAGCTGCTGGAAGAAGAACCTGGCCGCGAGATGACCGTCGATCTGAAGGAACGCACCGTGACCTGCGGCGACGTCACCCTGCCCTTCGAGGTCAACGATTACACGCGTTGGCGCCTGATGAACGGCTACGACGACATCGACCTGACGCTGCAGCACGAGGACGCCATCGCCGACTACGAAAAGATGCGCGCCAAGCGTTTCCCCTTCAAGCCCAAGACGCTGCCCGCCAAGCACGGCCCCGAAGAGCCGGTCAAGTCCGCTCGACCTGTGGATGATTCGTCGTGGGCGGGACCGTTAAAGGTTTAGTCCTGTGGACTAAACCTAGGTCCTGCGTCACCTTGCGATTCTCGAGCGAGGCGACAAGGAATTGAGTCCGCTTCGAAGAAGCGGTCAAAAATTGCAGGACTCGGGCCTCTGGGTGCATAATTCCAATAATTAACTAGTAATTATTGCGCGGTTTCATCGCTTCGATGAGGCCGCGCAAGTTTTATTTGTGATGGCAATTATCGTAAAAACGAGGTAATAATAATGGCTGAATTTTGGCTCTCAATAAGGGTTCTATATATCGCTGCAAGCCAAAATTATGCAATCTGGACAAGTCCGTTCGGCCTCGGGCGCATTTTCGGCCATGCTTCACCGAGCCGCCACAACCGCTGTGGCACACTATGTAGTAGTAAGCTCGCTGATAGAGGGCCGACGAAAGAGGTTGATTTTGGCAGATACTACACAAGACGTCCTGCACGTCGAAGGCGGCAAACCGCTCAACGGTACCATCAAGGTGCGTGGTGCCAAGAATTTCGTAAGCAAGGCCATGGTGGCGGCCCTGCTTGCGCCCGGTGTTTCCGTGCTCAAAAACGTTCCCGAGATCCGTGACGTCCACGTCGTCTCCGACCTGCTGCGCCTGCACGGTGCAACCGTCGATTGGGACGATGCCAAGGGCACGCTGAGGATCGACGCAACCAATGTCCGGCTTGCCGACGTAGCCGATGTGGACACGCTTTCCGGTTCCTCCCGCATCCCGATCCTGTTCTCCGGTCCGTTGCTGCACCGTTTGGGCGAGGCGTTCATCCCGCAGCTCGGCGGATGCAACATCGGCGGCCGTCCGATCGATTTCCACTTGGAGACCCTGCGCAAGCTTGGCGCCAACGTCGACAAGGAGCACGAGGACGGCATTCACATCACCGCGCCCAACGGCTTGCATGGCGCGAAAATCCATCTTCCGTATCCGTCCGTGGGCGCCACCGAACAGACGCTTCTGGCCGCGGTCCAGGCCGAGGGCAAGACGGAGCTTTCCGGCGCCGCCACCGAGCCTGAGATCATGGATTTGGTCGCCGTCCTGCAAAAGATGGGTGCGATCATTTCCGTCGACGTCGACCGCACTTTCCGCATCGAAGGCGTCAAGTCGCTTAAAGGCTTCACCCACACCGCGCTTACCGACCGCATCGAGGCCGCTTCGTGGGCCTCGGCGGCACTCGCAACCCACGGCGACATCTTCGTCAAGGGTGCCACGCAGCCTGAGATGATGACGTTCCTCAATGTCTACCGCAAGATCGGCGGCGAGTTCGACGTCACCGACGAGGGCATCCGTTTCTGGCATCCGGGCGGGGATTTGAAGCCCGTGGCCATCGAAACCGACGTGCACCCCGGCTTCATGACCGACTGGCAGCAGCCGCTTGTCGTCGCGCTGACCCAGGCCAACGGCCTGTCGATTGTGCACGAGACCGTCTACGAGAACCGTTTCGGCTTCACCAAGCCGCTGATCAAGATGGGTGCGACCATCCAGCTCTACCGCGAATGCCTCGGCAGCCTGCCGTGCCGTTTCCAACAGCGCAACTACAAGCATTCCGCCGTCATTTTCGGACCTACGCCGCTCGAAGGCCGCGACATCGACGTGCCGGATCTGCGTGGCGGATTCAGTCACCTCATCGCGGCACTCGCGGCTTCCGGCCCGTCGAATGTACAGGGCATCAGCCTGATTGATCGTGGTTACGCCGACTTCCGTGGCAAACTTGCCGCCCTCGGCGCCGATTTCGACTGAAGTCACGCGCGCTTTCGTCTATTTCCAATCTCCCCGCTGGTATTCCGGCGGGGAGATTTTTCGTTTCGTTTGTGAGTGATGATGAGGCAACGCCGACGTGCGGTTTTGCCAAACGAATGATTTATAGGAAGAGAATTAAAACTATGTTTCGATATTACTTTTGAGACATTTTCTATAGATTTAGTCGTTAAAAACGTTATGACAATTTGTTTATGTACCATCGTTTCAAAAGATGAATGGACTACCATAGGACGACGTTTTAGGCAAATCGGAGATGACCTGAGCGCCCTCTATCCCCACCTTGTACACAGAGTTATCCCCATGGTGTGGATAACTTTGTGCATTGTCCCCAGTGACACGCCCAAAATGTGGATAACTTAGTTTTCTCGTCCACATGCAAAAGCTCGTGCGTGTCGTAATGATGAACCAAAAATGAAGTGAACATTCTCATTGTTATGTTGTAGAGCTTTCGGAGGAAGAGCGCGTGAAACGCTGAATTGTTATAAGAATTTGGTTAAGCTTGGCGGCATGGCAGACGGAAATTCATGGGACTCTTCGCGCTCTGGCGGCGATTTCAATTCACGCAAGGGCGATTTTGGCTTAGGCAAGTTCAGTGAGGATACTTCGGCGAACAACGCGTCGTTGTTCGATCGCATCCCACCACATGACGATGACGCGGAAATGGCCGTTTTGGGCGGCATGTTGATGAGCAAGGACGCCATCGGCGAGGTTTCGCAGATGATTGAAGTGTCTGATTTCTATCAGCCCAAGCACCAGACCATCTACGAGGCGATCATTACGCTGTTCTCCGCTTCGGAGCCGGTCGACGCGGTGCTCGTGGCCAACGCGCTGCTCAAAGACGGCAATCTTGAAAAAGTGGGTGGCGTCGATTACCTGCACAGTCTCGTAGCCTCGGTTCCGACGGCCGCCAACGCCACGTATTATGCCGAAATCGTCCACCAGCGGGCCATCCTGCGCAACGTCATCGCGGCCGGCACGAAAATCACCCAGCTCGGCTATTCCGCCGAGGGTTCGCAGGCCGAAGACGTGGTCAATCTGGCCCAGTCCGAAGTCTACGAGATGAGTGTGGGCAAGGTGCGTCAGGACTATCAGACCATCGGCACGGTGGTCCACGATACGCTCGATCAGCTCGACGCTCTGCAGAATGGATCCATCGAAAAAGGCGTGCCAACGGGGTTCAAGGCCATCGACGATGAAACCCAGGGTTTGCAGCCGGGTCAGATGATCGTGGTCGCCGGACGCCCTGCGATGGGCAAGTCGACGTTGGGCGTGGATTTTGCGCGTTCGGCGGCGCTGCACAATAATCTGACCACCGTCATCTTCTCGCTGGAGATGAGCAAAACCGAACTGGCCCAGCGCATTATCTCCGCCGAAACCGGCATCCCGCTGGTCGCCTTGCGCCGTGCGGACAACGACAGCCTGACACCGGAGCGCTGGAACACGCTGAATGACTTCTGGACGGCGATGAAGAAAGCGCCCTTGTTTTTGGACGACAGCCCGAACATGAGCCTGATGGAAATCCGTGCGAAGTGCCGTCGCCTGAAGCAGACCAACGATCTGAAGCTCATCATCATCGATTACCTGCAGCTGATGAGCTCGGGCAAACAGGAGGAGAGCCGTCAGCAGGAGGTCTCCGGTTTCTCACGTGCATTGAAGCTTCTGGCCAAGGAACTTGAAGTGCCGGTGGTCGCGCTTTCCCAGCTCAACCGCGGCCCCGAGATGCGCAACGACAAGAAGCCGCAGCTCGCCGATCTGCGCGAATCCGGCTCCATCGAGCAGGACGCCGATGTGGTCTTCCTTGTCCACCGCCCTGACTTCTACAACGAGGAGGACCGTCCCGGCGAGGCCGATATCATTCTGGCGAAACACCGCAACGGCAAAACCGGCACGTTCCCGCTCGCTTTCCGCGGCGACGTTTCGCGTTTCCAGGATATGCCGCAGGATTACAACCAGGGGGTCTGATGGTTGGCGAATCACAAACGAATTTTCAATCATTTATTCGATTAGCGTTTATGCAGGGTCGGTGAATCATGGGTACTCAAAACAACACCGGCGCAACCGGGCGTGCCAACGGCAAGAAGCCCAACACCGCGAGCGTGGCCTCGACGCCGCACGCGCCTTGGAACGCGTTCGCCACGCCGACCATCGGCAAGACGGTCCGTGGACTTTCGCGTCTGCTCCACCATGGCGGCAGTGCGTTCCCCGGCGAAGTGATCGAGAAGATCGACCCTGGTTTTTTGGCGCGTACACTTGGGCAGTTGCGTTACGGTGTGGTACTGGTTTCCGGCACCAACGGCAAGACCACAACCACCCGCATGATCGCCTCAATCTTGAAGGATCTCAACCTCAAGGTATTCACCAACCCGACCGGCTCCAACTTCACACGCGGCGTGGTTTCGGCGTTGCTCACACAGGTCTCGGCTTCCGGTAAGCTGGATGCGGATATCGCGGTGCTGGAACTGGACGAGGCGTACGCCGTGCATTTTGTGCATCAGGTCAAGCCTCGTTATGCTTTGCTGCTCAACGTCATGCGCGACCAACTCGATCGGTTTGGGGAGATCGACAACACCGCGAGACTTTTGAGCAAAGTCGCGGAGGCGACAACCGGGACGGTGATTCTGAACCGGGAGGACCGGCGGATCGCGGCGCTCGCGGATGTGGTGCCGGAGGGTACGCAGGTGCGCTACTTCGGCCTTTCCGATGAATTGCGCAAGCTGTTCCCCTCCGACGATGATATGCACGCCGGCGACCTGTCGGTCGCAGAGCAAGCCGCGAAAAAGGTGGAAGGCGTCAATACCGCCTTGGCCAGTGCCGTCGCGCCTGCAACCGTTGGACATGCTGGCAGTGACGCAAGTAAGAAAACTTCCGGTGTCGTGGCTGATTCGGCGGACCAAGACGGGACTTCTAAACATGTGACCGAAAAGTCGGCAACGACGAAAGCGGCGGATAACCAGGCCGATCTTGTGAACTCGCACGACATATTCGATTCCGAAGGCAACAGGATCATTCCCAAACTCGACGCGCGGGAGACGGTTTCCGCTTCCTCGGCCATGGTGGATTCGTTGGATTCCAAACGCCATGCGGACGTGGTGCTCAATCGTGTTGGCGATCACGAGGCCGAATTCGTGATGGACGATGCCGAATTCGAAACGAAAGTCCAGCTCGAGGGCGTCTACAACCTGTTCAACGCGGCTGCGGCGCTCACGGTGGTTCGTGCGGTGACCGAACACGTCGAGAATGCCGACACCACCCTGCCTAGGGCGCGTGATGAGGTGCTGATGCAGGCGCTTTCGCATGTCACCCCGGCGTTCGGCCGTGGCGAGGTCATCACCGTCGGCAAGGCGCCGGTCGAACTGCTGTTGGTCAAGAATCCGATGGGATTCAGGATGTCGCTGGCAAGCTTCGCGCCCGCTGGTCACGATACGATGATTGTCATTAATGACGAATATGCCGACGGGCGCGATATGAGCTGGCTGTGGGACGTCGACTTCACGTCGTTGCGTAGCACAGGCGTCAGGATGGTTTCCGGCGTGCGTGCGTGGGATATGGCCTTGCGGTTGGAATACGAGGGTGTCAAGGTCGCGCAGACCGACACGAATCTCGAAGAGGCCGTCCGCAAGTTCGTCACCGCCGACCCCGACGTGCCCAAACACATTTATTGCACCTATACCGCCATGCTTAAGGTGCGCTCGGAACTCGGCAAATACGCCAAAGTCACTGACGCCGGGGTGGGGAAGTAACTGCAACGATGGCGGAAACGTGGATGATGGTTGAGAACGTGCCGATGAGCATGGCGATTTGCACAATGGGCGGACGTTCCGCAAAACGTGAAAACAGCTATCGAATCGGAAGAAACATCGAGAACCGACATCTTTTGAAGGGAGTTCGGCATGAGTGGTGATACGAATGCTGCATCCGTCAGCCTGGCTGCAACATCAGGCGAACCGCAACCCAATCGCGGCGAAGTGACTGGCGCTGCCCGTCCGGTCGATATCATGTCCATTTATCCCAAGGATATGAACATTTATGGCGACTGGGGCAATGTTCTCACCGTCAGGCGCCGGCTTGCGCTATACGGCTATGAGCCGGTCATCCACACCTACAACCAAGGCGACCCGTGGCCGGAACATGTCGACATGATCCTCGGTGGTGGCGGTCAGGACAACGGTCAGAAAAAGATTTCCGAGGACTTCTTCAAGCGGGCGGACATCCTGCGAACGCTTGTCGAAGAGGATGTGCCGATGCTGATGATCTGCGGCATGTACCAGCTTTTCGGCGAGTATTTCGAGACCATTGACGGCACCAGGCTTGACGGCATCGGCATTTTCGGCGTCTACACCGAGGGCCGCGAAACCCGTATGATCGGCAATTTGCTGGAACATTCCGACCAGTTCGGTGACGTCATCGGCTACGAGAACCATTCCGGACAGACCTTTCTGCGCGAAGGCGTGACACCGTTCGGCCACGTCGATCACGAGGGCTGGGGTAACAACGGCCAGGACCACACGGAAGGCGCCCGCGTCCACAACGTCATCGGCACCTACATGCACGGCCCGTTGCTGCCCAAGAACCCAGAGGTTTCGGACTTTTTGATCCGTGCCGCCGTCGTTCACAGATACGGTGAATTTGAGCCAAAGCAGACGCAAACGCAGAAGGCCGAGCTCGCCCACATCGGCGAGCTTGCCGACAACGCCCGCCATGTCGCTGCCATACGTCCGAGGTGAGAGCACGCGAGCGCTTCGTGGCGGCAATGGCAAAAGCCCGGTAATCGAACAGAATCGATTGGAACCAGTGTGCTTGGGCCTTTGCAATATCGGATGGCACTGCTGGTTGATCGGACTGCTTTCCTGTGATATTTTGATGAGACCAATAATGGAAACCCTATTGTATTTTCGCAGCTAGGGTAGTGGCGTAATATAGGCTAAATTAGTACTACAGGTATCATTACTAACGAAAGAGGAATCATGGCTGATTACAAACTGGGCGACGGACTGCGCACCGTGTTTCTGGCCGGCATCGGGGCATTGGCGACAACTGCCGAAAAGGGACAGGAAATCGTCGATGGACTGGTGAAGAAAGGTGAACTGACGGTTGAGCAGGGCAAGGCCCTGAATACCGAGCTCAAGCACAAGGCCCATGAAGTCAAAGATGATATGAAGGAGCAGAACGCCAAGGCTGAGGCCGAAGACGTGAAGCCTGCCGAGGAAGCTTCTGCCGACAAGAGCGAGGAAAGCGGCGAGTAAGCCGGACGATTTCGGCACCATCGCTGCTTTTGTTTTATACCGGTTTTGTCTGGGCAAAAGACAGGGCGGCAATGCGTTGTACGTTTATGTTTGATTTCAGGTGACAATGGCCGATACAGTGCGCAATGCCGCTCTGAAGGGCAGTCATGCCCAAAAAGCTGTGGCAAACGGTGACGATGAAACGAAAATCTCCGAAAGCGCGGCTATGGATGCGGACATGATAAAAAACGAAGCAACATCGCGCGGTGCGGATTCGCATGATTCCGGTTCACGAGTCGCCGATTCAAACGCGGGTGAACCCGATAAGGCTTTCGAAGGCGGCAATGCCGGGAAGTCCGAAAATACCGGTGACGTCGAAAGTGTCGATAACGCCGGCGACACCGAAAACTCCGACAACGATACCGCGGAAAACAACGAATTCAGCCTGTTCGGGCGGCGTCGCGAGACGTTTGCGCAGCGCTACCACCTGACCCGACGTGGCAAGGCCAAACGCCTTGGCCAGATTATGCACATCATGGGCCAGTTCGACATCACCAAGGGGCTTACCCCCCGCAAGATGCGGCTGATGCTGGAAGCGCTCGGACCCACCTTCGTCAAAGTCGGCCAGATACTGTCGATGCGTTCGGAGATTCTGCCGCAGCAGTATTGCGACGAGCTGGCGAAGCTGCGTGCGGATGCTGATCCGATGCCCTACCAGACCGTTGTCGAAACGTTGGAGCAGGAATACGGACGGCCTGTGGATGAGATTTTCGCGGACATCAACCCAAAGCCGTTGGGTTCCGCTTCGTTGGCTCAAGTGCATCGCGCGACGTTGGTCACCGGCGAGGACGTGGCCGTGAAGGTGCAGCGACCGGGCGTACGACAGACAATGGCACAGGACGTCTCCATCATGCGTTCAATCGCCAAGGCGGCCACGAAATTCATGGGTTCCAGCATGCAGGTGGTCGATCTTGGCGGCGTGGTCGAGGAGCTGTGGGACACCTTTGAGGACGAGACGGACTTTCTGAAGGAAGCCCAACATCTTGCGGAATTCAAGCGTTTCTGCGAACCATACCGCTATATGGACTGTCCGAAACCGTATATGGACCTGTGCACCCAGCACGTCGTGGTAATGGATTATATCGACGGCATTTCGCTTAACCACACGGGAAAGCTGATCCAGGAAGGCTACGACCTCAAGGAGATCGGCACCAAGCTGGTCGACAACTATGCCGCGCAGATCCTCGACAACGGCTTCTTCCATGCTGACCCGCATCCCGGCAATATCATCATCTCCGACGGCAAGATCGTGTTGATTGATTTGGGCATGGTCGGTCGTCTCGATCGCAAGACCCGCGGGTTGCTGCGGCAGATGATTTTCGCGGTCGGCAAGCAGGATTCACCGGCGCTCGCCGACGGGCTGCTGCGATTCGCAGATGTCCAGCCAGATTCCGAGGATTATCCGCATCTTTTACGGGATCTCGACGTGATTGTGGAGGAATATGGCAAGGTCGACCTGGCCGACCTCAACATCGCCGAGTTCGCGATGGCGCTGACCAACCTCGCGCAGCGTCACGGCATCGAGGTTCCTTCGACCATCACCACCATGAGCCGCGCCTTGGTCACGCTGGAAGGCCTGCTCGACGAATTCATTCCCGATGTCAACATGATCCAGATCATCACCGACCATGCCACCACCAGCA
Source organism: Bifidobacterium sp. ESL0745 (assembly GCF_029433335.1). Classification (NCBI taxonomy): domain Bacteria; kingdom Bacillati; phylum Actinomycetota; class Actinomycetes; order Bifidobacteriales; family Bifidobacteriaceae; genus Bifidobacterium; species Bifidobacterium sp. ESL0745. The sequence goes on along the minus strand of NZ_JAQTHX010000003.1, from coordinate 50,346 downwards.
AACGTCTGGATGAGGTCGCCCAGGATGAGCTCAAATCGCTTGGCATCGAGGGCAACAAAGCGCTGCATGGCTCGCTCGACGCGCTGGCGGAAAGCAAGATCGCCATGCGCATGCTGACACGTGGCCAGATGCGGCTGAACATGGAGATCGTCGGCAGCGAAGAGCCGCTGAAACAGATTTCCGACATGACCAATCGCCTGACGATGGCGCTGATTGTGGTCGGCTTGTTCGTCGGCTCGTCCATCGTGTATTACGCTGGTATGAAGCCCATCGTCTTCGGCATCCCCGTGGTCGGCTTCATGGGCTACGTCGTCGCGTTCATCCTCGGCGCGTGGATCGTCTTCGATATCTACTTCAAGGGTCGCAAAGCCAAGAAAGCCGCCAAAAACAAATAGCAAAGATTTACAACAGCGAAGCACGAAATAAGGTTCTGGGAACCGCTACATGTGATATTTATCGGTTTGTATTGGAAGTATCACCGGTTGAGATGAGTGTTTGGACTCAAAATTCAACGGTGTAATAGACGTTTTATTGATTCGTAATAATCAAGTTTTGTAAGTTTAGCCATATTGAATTACGGCTTATCAGTAATAAAAGTGGTTCTCACCGATAACTTTTCGGTGAGAACCACTTATTTATAAAAATGAAGGCTGCTGGATTATGTCAGTCGATGAGACCGTAAAGGCGGTCGCCGGCATCACCGAGGCCGGGAACGATGTAGCCGTGCTCGTTCAAGTGGTCATCGACGCCGCAGACCACGACTTTGAGGTTGATGCTCGGGTCGAGGGTCTCTTCGACGCGCTTCAGGCCTTCGGGCGCGGCGATGATGTTGATGGAGGTGATGTCCTTCGCGCCGCGCTCGATCAGGTAATGGGTCGCTGCAATCGTAGTGCCGCCGGTGGCGAGCATCGGGTCCAGGAGGAAGACCTGACGGCCGGTCAGATCCTCAGGCAGACGGTTCGCGTAGGTGATGATGTCAAGCGTATCTTCGTCACGGCGCATTCCCAGGAAGCCGACTTCGGCGGTCGGCAGGAGCTTGGTCATACCGTCAAGCATGCCGAGGCCAGCGCGCAGGATCGGCACCACCATGGGGCGCGGGGAAGCAAGGTACTTGCCGGTCATCTTGCAGATCGGGGTTTCGATGTCCTTGTCGACCACGGTGAGGTTTCGCGTCGCTTCATAAGCCTCGAGGGTGACGAGCTCGCTGACGAGCTCGCGGAAGATGTTGGAAGGTGTGTTCTTGTCCCGCAGAACGGTGAGCTTGTGTTCGACCAGCGGGTGATCCAAAACTTGAAGTTGCATACTTCAAGGATATGCCCAGCCGTGGTTTTTTGAAAATCGAAACACGGATATTGTCTATAGCAGCACAACACGTTGGACTACAAGTTATTGATATTCGAATAGAACGCCTAATAAATGAGTGTTTTCCAGCACTAAACCGGGTACATGTGCTGGAAAAGTCCCATTTAACGGCGCTAGATGCGTTGTTTCCAGCACATGTACCCTCTGTACTGCTGGGAAAGTCGCATTTTGACGTCGTTTTTATGATGTTGGTGACTTCTTGTCTGCCGGATTAGCGTGACTATTCAGGATTCGTCGTGGGGTTGATTGATCGGAATCAAATTCAGCTTGGAAATGATGATATTGAAGAGTAAAACGCTGAACCGTGAAAGCGCCTGTCGGCGCGAACGCCGCTCGCAGCGGCAAAAAATGAAGCCCGGGGCTTAAGCACGGTCCAGCGCGTCTCTAAGTATAACGGGTCATCCTGCCGTTACACGCCGAGCGCATAAACGCAAATAAAAAGTTGCTGTTGTTTGATGTGGTTTGTGGAAACCATGCAGCGTCTAGTGAAACCAGCTTCAGGTGGTTCTTAAGATTTCACGTTTGGAAGCATCGATTATCCGGAAATGCTAAAAACCTAAGAACTTGAGATTCAAAGATTTGTGGTTTATCGCCTTGAATGATGCTTGGAGTAAAGGCTACTCGAGTTTTCCTTGTCGCCAAAGGCTGGCTCCGTGCCGGAAATCCGCGGAAGTGGTCATCAGGTTGCTGCCGGTGTGCAGCAGGCGTGCGGCTACGGTGCGCGGGTCGTTGGATGCCGGACCGGCTGAGCTTGCCGGTCCCTTGCCTTCGAGGTAGCGCGTGTCGGCATCGTTCAAGGCCGAGTTGTATCGATTGGCGGTGGGATTGTTGCGGTCGCGTTCGCCGTAACCAGTGCGATGATTGTCATCATGATTGGAAGCGTTGGCAGTGGGATTCGCAGCGTTGCCGTTGCCATTGCTGGAGTTTTCGGTTGCTGCGTGATTGCCCGGTCGGGCCTTACCCTCAGCCGTTTCCGAATGGTTGAGAGTGCCATCGCCATTGGCGAAGCTTTCGGTTTTGGTGTGGTTGTCGGATGGAGTATTGTCGTCGGTTGATTCGTTGGCGTTGTTTTCGCTGGTGCCGCTTTTATCGGAGGCCTCGTCGGCGACGCGTTGTGCCGCTTCAGCGGCTTCGACTTCGCGCTGGATGTCATGCATATGTGCCTCGCGGCGGGCGGCTTGCGCGGCCTCCACTTTGCGAGCCTTGGATGTCAGCATTTTCGCGCGGATGGCCAGACCTTTGGCGATGACGTCGATGAACGCCGAGGCGCGTTCGAGGGCGACGGCGAAGTCGCCGGTGAATGCGCCGGAAAGAATGGAATCGGCAGTGTGTACGATGTCTTCGGCGCTGGGCGGGGTGTCAACGCCGGCGATAGCTGACGCGGCGGTGTCTTCCGGCTCGGCGATACGATACAGACTTGCCAATGACCGCTGGTTCTTGCGCATCCACGTGCGCAGCAGATACAAACGCCAAAGGATTCCGGGCAGAGAATCGGGTTCCGACCTGCTCCACAATTCCGCGATGATATCGACGCCTTCGCGGTCGACCAACGTCAGCACGCGCTGCACGATCTGCGGATCCTGGGTGTGATGGACGCGATCGAGCATGGCCTGCGCGGAAGCATGGCTCATCTCGTTGATTTCCTCCGGATCCATGCCGCCGGCCATCTTCTCGGTCAGTGCGGGATCGAGTTGGGCGGGACGTGCCGGACGAGAAGAGCCTGTACGGGCGGGCGCAAAGCCCGGGTGGGCGGAATTGACGGAACCGGAACTGTAATGCACAGGATTAGTAGACAACTGGAGCCATTCTTTGGATATCGATGATACGCGGGCCTTCCGCGTCTTGGACGATAAACAATGCTACGGCATTGCCTGTAGGCATGTAAGGTGACTTCGCGATGAGCTGTTTGGCTAGCGACTTCGAGGCGCATATGGCGCGCAGATGTTCGAATATGCCCCCGATGACGGGCCGATGCATACATATTGCAGTGGCACGGCTATATTGTTTTGGTGTATTCCCCGGCGAATTGGACGACGTTTGAGAGTCGGTCGCGAGGGCATCATCATTATCGAACGCTGTGTTACCTGTACCTTCCTTGTGTTCTTCACCGGCTTTTTCGCTATTGCCGGAAGCCGTGACGTCGGCGTGTGTTTCACTGTCGAGAGCGTCAGAAGATGTGATATTTTCGTCGGCTTGATTTTTGGTGCTGTCGATATCCGCATTCTCGGCGACATGATTGGTTTGGCCATCGTCGGGTGATTGAGCGTCCTCCGGCGATACCGCAGAGTTCACAGCATTCTTATCCGAAGCTGGCGTTACGTCCGTAGGCTCTTCGGTTTTGTCATCGTTTGCGCAATGATTGGCAAGATTGGTGTCGGCAGTGGTGTCGGTGTTTGGTTGATTGGCCGAATCGTTGGTATCGCTTATTTTTACCACGGCTTTGGTGCCGGCTTGTACGGCGCATTTTGCCGCGGACGTTCCGGCGTTCTCGGCAAACAAATCATCGATGACATCACGGACACATTGCCAAGCGGCATCAGGGTCGGCTGCGAACGCATCCTCAGTAAGCGCAGGCAGTTGTTCGACTTCAAGACCTGTGTGCCAGGCGTATGGTTCCAAGGTTTCCATGCAGCGTAGCCAGGGGGAGGATACGAGTCTTTGCGGAGCGTAGCAGCCCAATTCCTGGTCCAGTGCAAAGCTTGCCGCCGCACCGCGAGGAATGATCGGACGATTGGCGTCAGTACCTTCCCAGCGTTTTCGCGCCACCGCCTTGCTGTGGCGGACGATGATGAGTTTTTGCGCCTTGAGCGCACCTTCCTGGATGCGGTCGACGAATTGGTCGAGGATATCGCGGTCGAGCGGGTGCGAAAGCAGCTTGCGGGCTTGGGGGATCGGCAGCCAGCGCACCTCGTCGATTTCGCTGGTCTTGGCGGGTTTGATGGTGCCGATGGCCTGCTTGCGGTGTTCTGCGATTTGGGCAGGAATCGGATGCGCCATCCAATAGACGACATGTTTGGTATAGATCGCACCGGTTTTGGTATTGGTTTTGGAGTGCTTCGAACTTTTGCCTTCGGAACTGAGCGGATACTCGACTTCACCGATGCTCGGCCCCAATGCCACCGGCATTCCGGTTTCCTCTTCCATCTCGCGTATTGCGGCGTGACGGCTGGATTCATGCTCTTCGAGCTTGCCTTTCGGCCAACTCCAATCGTCATATTTCGGACGATGCACCAGACAGACTTCCAGCTGCGTGATGATGGCGCGGAAATGAATTTCAGCCTGTGTCAACGGCAGCTTATGCTTTGGGCGTTTGCGTTTGCTTGAGCTGTGCGAAGCACGAGCATCGGCGAATTTGCTGGCTTTTTCGGCTCGTTCGTCGACACTCGCGGTTTTGCCCGAAGCAATCCAGCGGTAAGGGATGCCCCCTGCTGCCTCAACGACATGTGATGGTTTAAGCTCGGAGGTCATCTACCGCCCACTTCTTGATTGTTATTTGCGACCACGCTGGTGGGTCTTGATCAGCAGTTCCTGGCAATCGATCAGAGGCTTGCCGTCCTTGTCGTGTGAATGACGGATATAAGTGCCGTCCGGCTGCATGTGCCAGGACGAGGTGGTATCGGCCATCTGCAGATCGACATAGTCGATCAGGGAGGTGATTTCCTCGGGGTCGGTGATGCGTACCAGCGCCTCCACACGGCGGTCGAGGTTGCGGTGCATCAGATCGGCCGATCCGATCCAGGCTTCCGGTCCGGCTGCTGGCCCCTCACCGATCTGCGGGCCTGCGGAATTGGCGAAGGCGTAGATACGGCTGTGTTCAAGGAATCGGCCAAGGATGGAATGAACGCGAATGTTGTCGCTCAGGCCGGGGACTCCGGGCTTCAGGCCGCAGATGCCGCGCACGACGATGTCGACCTTCACACCAGCTTGGCTGGCACGATAGAGGGCGTCGATGGTCTTTTCGTCAACGATGGAGTTGACCTTGATCTTGATCCACGCTTCGTGACCGTCTCGTGCTGCATTCTCTTCGCGGCGGATGCGCTGGATAAGTCCGCTACGTGCGGTGCGCGGCGCGACCAGCAGGCGATGGAAGCTGGAGCGTGGTGCATAGCCGGAAAGCTGGTTGAACAGACGCGTCAAGTCCTGACCGACCACCGGATCGCAGGTCAGCAGGCCGAGGTCGGTGTACTGACGGGCGGTTTTCGGGTTGTAGTTTCCTGTGCCAACGTGGCAGTAACGGCGCAAACCGTCGGCTTCCTGACGCACGACCAGCGAAAGCTTGCAGTGTGTTTTCAGCCCCACGATGCCGTAGACGACGTGGACGCCGGCGCGTTCGAGCTTACGGGCCCATGCAATATTCGCGTCCTCGTCGAAACGGGCCTTGATCTCGACCAAGGCCAGTACCTGCTTGCCGGCATGCGCGGCATCGACCAACGCGTCGATGATCGGCGAATTGCTGGAAGTGCGGTAGAGCGTCTGCTTGATGGCCAGCACCTTCGGGTCGGCCGCGGCCTGGGCCAAGAAGGCCTGCACTGAAGTCGAGAACGAATCATAGGGATGATGCAGCAGGATGTCGCGCTCGCGAATGGCAGCGAAAATGTCCTGTGCGCGGCTTGACTCGACTGTGGCGATTTGACGGTTCGTCGTCGGGATGAACGGCTTGTCCTTGAGATCCGGACGGTCGATGTCCTGCAGTTCGAACATGAGCTTCATATCCAGCGGTGCCGGCAGACGGTAGATCTCTTCCTCATTGACACGCAGGCGGCGAGCCAAGAGCTGGGAAAGGAACGGGCTGGTGGCGTCGCTGATTTCCAGGCGGATCGGCGGTCCGAAGCGACGGCGCAGCAGTTCCTTCTCCATTGCGTTCAGCAGGTTCTCGGCATCGTCCTCTTCAACGTCGATGTCCTCGTTACGGGTGACGCGGAACGAACGCGCCTCCTTGATGATCATGCCGGGGAATAGCGATTCGAGATGGGCGATGATGAGGTTTTCCATGGTGATGAAGCCATAGCGTTCCTCGCGGCTTTCCTCGTCGGTCAGATCGTCGACGGGCACCAGACGGTTCAGGTTGTCAGGTACCTTGACACGGGCGAAATGCGTCTTGCCACTGTTCGGGTTCTCGACTAAAACGGCGAGATTCAGCGAACCTCCGGAAATATAGGGGAAGGGGTGGGCCGGGTCGAACGCAAGTGGCGTCAGCACGGGGAAGACCTGCTGGCGATAATAGCGCGAAAGGCGCTCCTGCTCGGTGCTGGTGAGCCTATCCCAGCTCAGCAACACGATGTGTTCCTTCGCGAGTTCGGGAAGAATGTGCTTGATGGCCTCGTTGGCGTGCTCGGCCTGCAGTTCGTGTGCGGTTTCGCTGATGGACCGCAGCTGTTGGCGTGGGCTCAAACCGGAAGCCGCAGTCACGGCGATGCCGGTGTCGATACGGCGCTTGAGGCCGGCGACGCGCACCATGAAATACTCGTCGAGGTTCGAGGCGAAGATGCCGGCGAAATTGGCGCGCTCCAGCAGCGGGACTTCAGGGTCCTCCGCCATTTCGAGGACGCGCTTATTGAATTTCAGCCAGCTCAGTTCGCGGTCGAAGTAACGGTCCTCCGGCAACGGCTGTTCCTCCGGCGGCGCCTTGCGCTTGTCGGTCTTTTCGGTTTCGGCGATGTGCTCGGCGATTTGGCTGCGGAGCAATGCCTTTGAGGGTGCGTCAAATATCTGTGCCATATATCTACTCTAAGCATTCTCGCAGCGCTATGGAAGCGTGGAAACATAAAATTCACCATATTGTGGATAACTAATTTTTCATACACCGTGATTCCCCCTGAATGTGCATAATTCTGATTCGCAAACCTCGACACGCCCCAAATGTGCATAACCGTAATCATTTGATCGCAGTGCCTGTTTCGGATTGCTTTCTCAACAGTTCGCAATGCTTTGCTGGAAATTGAACGCGGAATGAGAGGGAGATCTTGCCAAAATCGACTTGATAGGTATTTATGTCGGATAGTGCGGTTCGAGTGATTGCCGTATGTTTATCCGGCATGGATGAACGAGGAATTCCGATAATCGTAATTGAGGTTTTTATGGCATTGCCATGCAATGCGGTTGAAGGTTACGCTGCAGGAATAGCAAAGTAACAGAAGTGCACAATATGCCTGCAAAATATAACAAAAAGATGACATTTCGTGTGCAGTGCAAGCAATAAGAAAACGTTAGTTACCATTAGCGCACAAACGTCGCTCTTGGTTTGTGACTGGCGGATGAATGGTACATAATATGGACTACAAGCAAAACTGAAAAGGCAGATCCACAAAAAGACAAGGTCTCGATGACTATTACGTTGAACGGGCCGTTGATGAAGCTTCCGTTGCAACGATGGAGTTGTGAAGATATCTGCCGTCGGTTTGAACTTGGAAGAGACCCGCTTCGGCGGGTCTCTTTTTACGTTCGGCACCTTTTACGTGGTAGGTTTGTTGGGGTGTCGGACGAAGCCGACGTGCCTTGCGTCTGCGGTGACATGTGGATATTCCGACCTGAGATGTGCGCAGGGACCTGCTCGTAGTCTGCGCCATCTAGACTTGAGCCTATGACTGACGATTCGAATGGACAGATGGTGACGCCCGAACCGACCGAAAATTCTTCCGATACGGCTGCGGGACAGCAGGTTCCGCCGCGTGCGCAAGTGCCTGCGCCTCCCAGTATGAATGCGGAACAGGCGGGGGCAGAACAAGTGGCGTCTGAGCAGTCGCAATCACAGGCTCGGACCCAGCCACAACCTTCGGTTCAGTCGCAGTCTCAGTACGATCCTGAGCCGTCGTCGCAATCACCGTATGATTCCGAGCCGCCGTCGCAATCCAGTCCGCTGACGAATGTTCCCGAGCCAGTCAGTTTTGTTGCTTTTGGTGGGGAATCCGCGACATTTGAAGACGATGGTGAGGTTTCGGTCAATGGTGCCTTCGCCGCCGATGCAAATTCAGGTGCGGCCAATATCAAATTTGCCGGTGAACTATCGAATGATGATGATTCCAAAGCGTCCAAAGGTTCAAAAGATGAAGCCGAAATCGAAAAAGGACTCGCCCAGGTTGACCCACTGACCGTCCACCCCCGCTTTTCCAGCTGCATCCTTGCTGTGGTTCTGGCGTTGCTCTTCCTCACGTCGGCGGCGGCGATTTACTGGTTCGGCGTGCACACCTTGAACGGCCAGAGTTTCGACGAGATTGTCTGGCAGGGATTCGGTGGCACAGTCCCCGATTGGATCGTAGCGGTCGCACACGTATTGAACGACAAGATTGTGATACCGGCGATTAGCCTGTCGATAGCGATTCTGGCTTTTATCGTTGCCGCGGTTCGCAAACGCTGGTGGCTTGTGGGGCAAATGGCCGTTTTCGGTGTCGCCGCCTATGGCGCCGCGTGGCTCAAGCGGGTGCTGCCGCGCCCGTTGATGATGCATACCCTCTCTCCGCATACCAATAGTGCTCCGTCTGGGCACACGCTGCTTGCGGTGGGGTCGGTGCTCGTTTTGCTCATCGCGGTTCCGCGCGTTTGGCGCGCATTGGTCGCATTGCTGGGGGGAGCGTATAGCATTCTTGTCGCCGCGTCGGTGATCGTCGGCCGCTGGCACCGCCCGTCCGACGTGCTGATGTCGTTGCTGATCGGCGGCGGCCTGATGCTGCTGACGCTTGCCTTTACCCGCAAATCCGGCATGGACGGCCCGGGGAGCCGCGTCTCTTCGGCAAGCATACAGATTGTTGGCAGCATCATGATTACGTTCGGCATTGTCTGCTGTGCTTACGCGGGCTATATGCTTTGGCAGATTTATCCGGGACTTGACATGATGGCCGTGTGGGCGAAAAACGGCGCGTGTGCGCTGACCATGGCCGCCATCATCGGCGTAGGATGCCTGGTCTTTGGCCTCGCGCTTGCCGTTCGGCAGCTGACCGCGTCCCCGTTGACGCGCCTGGGCTTGGTCGGTGCGCCTCCCGCCCCGCCGCAGGAGTAATCATGCAGTGAGCTACTCGTCAATGCGCGGATAGCGTCTCAAGTATCTTCCCGTCAAATAGAGTTGGGGATTCCGGCTGGATTGGCAGACCGGTGTTTTCGTCTCGGTCCATCTTTACTTGTGTCTTTTACTTGCTTATTTGAGCTTGGGCCCCTTGAAGTCCGCAAGGGAAAAGACACAAATGACCATCTAAATGTTGCTTTTTTACTTGGGTAAGTCAGGCAAACAAATAAAAATCAGCATTCCATCTGTCGCCATGTTGCGTGGGCGGGAATTGTACCGGTTTGATTACTGCTGTGTGGATTCTTCGTGTCCGAATCTTTTGCACATCGGCGTAAGAACCAACGCGCCAATCGCAAGACAGATGCCGGTGCCGGCCATAATCGGCGCAACCGCCATGCGGTCGAACAGCAGGCCGTAAACCATTTGGCCCAGAGGCGTCGCGCAAAGGCTGATGGTTGAGATGAATGCGCCGATCTTGCCCATCAGCTCGTCGGGAATCAGCATCAAAAAAGTCGGGCTGATGATGATGTTGGTGAAATCGATGGAAAGCGTGATCAGGCAGAACGCGGCAATGAACGTGACGAGTTTCATCCATCTGCTCATAGGCAGCGCGAAGATCACGGTGATTGGCGCGAAACAAAGGGCGGCGGCGTAAATGGTCGCCGGCATCTGGCGCATGAACAGTTTCGCGGCCAATGCCGTGGTCAGCAGAGTATCCAGCAGTGACACAATGCTCATGATGCCATCAGAGTAGCCATAAATATCGGCTCCGAAACCTAGCGCTGTGCGGATGATATACGGCGAGCCCACAGACGATACGCCATTGAGGAAGAAATTCAGTGCGGCGGTGACGGCAAGAAGTTCCAGCAGTGTCGGGTTGGCTTTGAGGAATGCGGCGGCGTCGCGGATGTCGGCAAGGAAAACCTTGATGATCCCGGTATGGGCAGCAGGCTTATTATTTTGGGATTCCGATAATTCCGAATCGTCCGGTCCGGCTGTGACGCGAAAGGTCAGTATTGCAGGTTCAGGACAACCCTCTTTTGCAACAGTCTCGACAGTTTCGGTCGTTTCCGCTTTTGTCACGTTGCGAAGTCCGATTTGTTCGTCGAACGTTGATTTGTTTCTGTTTGCTTTTAGTGTTTCGTAAGGACGTACCGAATCGTCTGGAACCGTTGCGACGGGGGATGCCGTGGATTCGAGACGAATACCTTTAGGGGCAGTTCCATTTCTCGAGATTGTTTCCGTTTTTCTTTTACGTCGAGGTTTGGTTTGTTCGTCTGGTGATGGCTTGTTCTTATTTTCATTTATCGTTTCGTGATGATGGACGGCTTCGAGCTTGATGAAACATTCCAAGCCTGCAGTGGCGAAGAAGCAGAGCGTGGTGGCACCCATCATGGTGCGGATGCCGATTAGCGCGTAAAGCGCACCGCCGGCGAAGGTCGGGATGATCTGCATGATGGAATTGACCTGGCTGGAAATCGCTTGCGCTCGGCGCAGCAGTACGGCGTCCTTCCGGCCGAGCATCTGAGGGATGGCGGCGCTGACGGTGGGAGATTCGAGTGCGTCGAGTGCGGAGAGTGCGATGAGCAGCACCGCGATCGAGATGATGGTGTGGGTTTCCATAAACCCGAACGCAAGGGTTGCGGCCAGCACGACGCACCCGCTGATGGCATCGAGCGCGACCATCATGGTCCGGCGGTTGACGCGGTCCGCGATGACCCCGCCGAACGGCATGAGCAGGATGGTAGGGATGATCGAGATGGAAAGCAGCGTCGCGAAAATCGTGGCCGAACCGGTTTTGTCGAGCACCCACATCGACATGGCGAAGCGCAGCATCGTGTTGCCGAACAGCGAGAGTCCCTGCCCGGCGATGAGCAGGATGAAGTTGCCGGAACGCAGAGGCGACACAGACGCAGTGGCTGGTTTGCGAAGTCGTTCGGAGTTGTCGCCGTTCTTTGTTTCGTCTTTTTGCTGCTGCCTCGCTTGTGCAGGCTCGCCATTGCCTCTTACTTCGCCGGTTTGATATGGAGTTGTTTGTGCGGTTACGTTGGTAGAAGCGAGGTTGTCGAACTCTGTCGCGCTTACTCGTTTTTGATTGTTCCTGTTGTTTGTCGTGTTCATATTTTTCCTTTCTGGTTTCTGAAATTACATACCGACCGACGGTATGTAAATTAAATAAAAAATTACGAGGCATATCTTCTGTTGTGATTGTTGCGGAACTCCTTGGCTATTTCAACTCTTCAATGGATAACTGTGGGAATGTTCCGAGTTTTTTATTTTGACCTTTTGACATCGATTTTGTCGTCAAAAACCTCGTTTCCAAGTGTCCTTATTTCGTCTTTTTGGTTTTATTCCCTTCATCGCTGATGGTGTCATCGGCGCGATCGTGGCTTTGGATCTGCGAATAGAAATCGGCGAGCTGGTCAATCATGTCGTTGGTGAGCACCGGCACTCCGATGGAGACGCAGATGGTGGCCAGACATTGTGCGCGGTGCCGCAAAACGCTACGGGTACCGGGGTAGAAGTTCGGCATGAACCACATGTTCATCAGCAGTGAGATCAGTTCGGCGGCCTCCTGCGGATAGTCCGTGATGATGGAACCGTCCTCAATGCCGCAATCGATGAGCGTGCGCAGGTCGCCAGGTAGGGTGTGTGTCCACATGCCAATGCTTTCGGCGAGATTCTGCGGGTCATCGACTGTGAAGAGTGCGCCTTTCAGGCGTTCGATGTGTTCCGAATCGTTTATGGTGCTGAGGTAAAGTTCGCGAATTTTCTGCAGACCATTCAGGTCTTCGCGCTCTAGGAAGGCGTTGTATTGTGCGTAGGATTTCTTGTTGTCTTCGTCGCTGATGGCGTCGAGAATGTCCAGTTTGGACTTGAAATGATGGTAGATCGCGCCTTTGGAGAGGTCGCCGAGTTCGTTGATGATATCCTGGATCGACGTGTTTTCGTAGCCTTTGGCGGCGAATAGCTTTTGCGCCGCGTCAAGGATGCGGTGTCTGGTCACCTCTGGATGTGCGTTGCGTGCCATGCGGTGCCTCCTTTATAAGGTGTTGTCGGATTCGTGATATCCGATACGGCAGTAAGGCGTAAGTGAATCTATTGCGCTTCGTGCGAAACCAATTAAACCGTGTTGCCATCATTATACATACCAACGGTCGGTATGGAGTAGGTGTGTCGTTTTTGTTTAATAGTTTTCTGTATATTCCAAACCTGCTTTCTCGTTTTCTGGCTAATGGCAATGCTGCCAGCGTCAATCTAAAGCGGCTATGGAGTAAAACTCTATCTTGGAGGCAACAAGTCGCGTTCCAGAATTCGCCGCCCTGAGGCACAATAGGGGCATGACTTCCAAAGGAAAACCGTCGCCGCGTTCGGCCGTGGAGCCGTTGAGCGATGCGCAGGTGGAGCTTCTGGGCAAGCGTCATCATCTTGTTGACCCGACGCAATATTTCCCCACCGGCCCGCGCAAAGCGAACACCGCCGAAATCGAGGCGCAGAACCCCAAGGGCACCAAACGCCTGCTTGACGCCGTTTCTGTGGTTCTTCGCGCGCACAGCAAGTGCTACGCGTGGGGGCTTGAGCATGTCCCCGAAACCGGCCCGTTCATTACGGCCGCCACGCATGTGACGATGTATGACGTTTTTATCCCCATGGATGCACTCTTCCACATGGGTCGTCGCCCGCGCTATATGGCCAAGGCCGAGATGGCGCACTGGCCGATTATCGGTAAATGGTTCCTGTTGGTGGGCATGCAGCCGGTGCCGCGCCGCAGCGGCAAGGCCGTCGAGATTGAGAAGGAATCCATCGATATTCTCACCTCTGGGCGTCCCCTGACCGTCTGGCCGGAAGGCACGCTTTCGCGCGATCCGCTCAAATGGCCGATGAGTCTTAAGGATGGGGTCGGCATCATCGCCCTTGAATCCTCCCGCAGGCTCGGCTACCAGATACCGCTCTATTGCTCGGTGACGTGGGGCGCGGCGAGTATCAACCATTGGTGGCCTTGGCCGCGCAAGAACGTGGTGATGTGCTACGACGACGCGCTGGATTATGGCGATCTGCTTAAAGACATGGATTCGTGGGGCGAAGAACCGCCGATGGAGCTGGTCACGGAGCTCACCACGCGCATCCGTGAACGGATGGAGACGATCATGGCCGAGATTCGTGGCGAAGAGCCTCCGGCCGAGGGATATTGGGATTTCCGGACGATGAGCCGCAAGCCGCGTCGCTGATTTTTTATTTTTTGGCCCTCTTGGTGCGCCAAGTGCCCTAAAAATCGCAGAATTGAGTGTCAAAGTCGTTAAAATAGGCTACTTGGTGCGCCAAGAGGTGCAAAATTACATGATTGTGGCATGAATCTTTAAGATTTGGCGGACTTGGTGCGCCAAGAGGCCAAATCTGATGAGATAAGACGGGCCACGGAATTGACGGATGTATTAATACTGCGACACAGTAGTTAGGTTCTTGACGAAAGGCATGCGCTGTGTGAACTCATAATAGAACGGAATAAAAGCCACTATTATGAGGGAAGCAATCGGTGCAAAGGAGCAGATTATGAAGGTGACAGTACTCGGGGCAGGCGCGTGGGGAACGGTGTTCGGCCAAGTGCTTGCGGACGCGGGCAACGACGTGACGATGTGGGCGCGCGAGCCGCAGATCGTCGAAGGCATCCGCGACAACCACCATAACGCGGCGCGCCTTCCCAGTGTCAAACGTCTTCCCAACAACATGACCGCCACCGGTGATCGGGCCGAGGCAGTAAAGGACGCGAAAATCATCGTGGTCGCCATTGCAGCGCAGCACGCGCGTGAGGCGTTGGAGCCTTTTGCCCCGCTGATCGGCTCCGATCCAATTGTGGTATCGCTGATGAAAGGCATCGAACGCGCCACCGGGAAACGGATGGATCAAGTGGTCTGTGAGGCTCTGGGCGGCTTGCCTGCCGAGCGCTTCGCCGCGATTTCCGGGCCGAACCTGAGCCGGGAAGTGGCTGACCGCCAGCCGAGCGCGACGGTGGTGGCCTGCGAAAACATCGACAATGCCAAAATCGTCGCGCAGGCCTGCAGCACCCCGTATTTCAAGGCGTTCGTGACTACCGACGTCATCGGCGTGGAGATGTGCGGATCGCTGAAGAACGTCGTGGCGCTCGCCGTCGGCATGGCGCGCGGCGCCGGTTACGGCGAAAACACTGCCGCGATGGTCGAGACGCGCGGCTTGGCGGAGCTTGCTGCGCTCGGCAAGGCCGCGCATGCCGAAGCCAAGACCTTCCACGGGCTTGCGGGTGTTGGTGATCTTATCGCCACTTGTGGTTCCCCGCTGAGCCGCAACTACACGTTCGGCGCGAATCTGGGCCGTGGCATGAGCGTTGAGGAAGCGACGAAAGTGAGCAATGGTGTGGCCGAAGGTGTACCGACCACCGAAGCCGTGGTGCGCTTGGGCGAGCAACTCGGGGTGAAAACCCCGCTGGCCAGCGCAATGGACGATGTACTCAAGCACGGCCTCACCTGCGAACAGATGCTTCGTGAGCTTATCAAAGGCGACGTCACCGAAGAATAGATATCGGTTTGCTGCAACACACCCTGTTGAAAGCCAGTGCATCGGGTTTGTGAATGAGGGATTCATTCCCTTTTTCGAGTGTTCTTCGCCGTGTACGCTTGGATTCAGATTTGATTTCGAAGAGAAAAGCGAGGGAATATGCGTAAGCAGCGTGTGGTGGTGTTGTATGGTGGCAGAGCGGACGAACATTCGATTTCCTGCATTTCCACCGCCGGGGTTTTGAAAGCCATGGATACCGAGCGGTTCGAGCCTATCCCCATTGGCATCACCAAGGCGGGCGAATGGGTGATGGGCGGCACCGATCCGCGCGATTTCGACATGTCCGATGGCTCAATGCCGATGGTCGAAGGAACGGACGTCAACGAGAACGTCAAGCCGGTCGTGCTTGATATGTCGCGTGGCAACAATGGCTTCTACGTCCGCGAAAAAAACGGGTCGCTCACCTCTCTGGGTTATGTTGACGCCGTTTTCCCCGTTCTGCACGGCCCTTACGGTGAAGACGGAACGGTGCAGGGCTTGCTGGAAATGATGGGGGTGCCGTACGTCGGTTGCGGCGTGTTCGCTTCGGCCGCCTGTATGGACAAGTCGTTCACCAAGATCATCCTGAGTGAGGCGGGTATCCCTGTAGCTCCTGGGGTGACGTTCGACACCCGTGATTTCGACAAGTCCGACGAGTTCAAAGACGACGCACCTGAGGCGATGAAGCGTATCAAAGACGCCAAACTACGCTATCCGCTGTTCGTCAAGCCGTCTCGCGCCGGGTCGAGTTTCGGCGTGACCAAGCTGGAGCACAAGGGGGATGCCGACGAATTGGCGTCGGCGCTCTTCGAGGCATCGCACCACGACTGGAAGGTTTTGGTCGAACAGGGCATCGACGGCCGCGAAATCGAATGCGCGGTCTTCGACCCCGTTGCCGGTGGGGAACCGAAGTCGGCGTTGCCCGGCGAAGTCGTGCTCGACCGCTTGGCCGCCGGTGACGACCAGTTCTACGATTTCGATAGCAAGTACACCGATTCCGAGGCTTCGCACGTTGAAGTGCCAGCAAGTTTGCCTGACGAGACGCTGAAGCGTGCGCAGGAAGTTGCAGTTCGTGCGTTCAAGGCCGTGGACGGGGCAGGGCTCTCGCGTGTCGATACGTTTGTTGGCAAAGATGGCGAAGTAATGGTCAATGAGATCAACACCATGCCCGGATTCACGCCGATTTCCATGTTCCCCAAGGCTTGGCAAGCCACCGGTGTGAGCTATACCGAGTTGATCACCAGACTCATTGAGGGTGTGTTGCGCTAAACTCGAAGATTACAGGCCGTTGGATTTTTATCGAATGTGAAGTGTGACGGCTATGTATGAGCTCACTGCGGGATTTGGAGCAGGGGCATTGATGAGCTGAGGGGGCGTGTGCCACAGTATGAATGATGACAACGGTTCTGAACATCAGACCTCTGACTCTGAAAAGATTCAACAGTCTGGAAAGACTGAAAATCTCGAGAAACTTGAAAAGTCCGAGAGCACTGAAAATAGTGAGAATCTCGAAAACTCGCAGAAATCGTGTTTGCAGCCTTCTACGCAATATAGGCCGCAATCGGCGTACCAGGCGTTGAAGTCGCAGAGCAAGCCGCTGCAACAGCAGCAATCTTGGCAGTGGTCGGCGTCTGAAGCTCAGGCGTATCAGCCTCAGTCGTATCAGACACAGGCTCAGTCCCAGTCGTATCAGCCGCAATCAGGGTCTCAAGATTCGCGACAGCGGTATCAGGGACAGTATCAACCCCCACAGGGCTATACAGGGCAGCAGCCGCAGTCATATCAGCCCCAGCAGGCTTGGCCCGGCCCTCAGTACCATCCGTACCGAGGCCAATACAACCAGCCGTCAACGCCGGCGTATCAGCAACCACAGCCGCAGTATCAGGCGTACCGGGCCCAGCCTTATCGGTATCAAACGCAGCAATCTCAACCCTATCAACCGCAGGTTCAACCGCCTCAATCTTCTCAGCCACAAGGGTATGTTTCCACGCAGCAGTGCGGACAGCAGCGATATCAGCCTTATCGCTACTCTTCCTATCAGCCGCAGCAGCCTTGGATGCAACCGGATCAACCGGCCGCGCCACAGTACCGGTATCCGTCCCCGTCCCAGACGCCCCAGCCCCAATACGCTGCTCAGCCTGTACCCATGCAATATGCACGCCCGAATGGGCCTTTCTACCAGCCCAACCCAGTCTGGCAGGCCATGTCCAGATGGCTATACAACGTCCGTAAACACTTCTCGAATATCGGCTTTACGCTGACGATGGTGATATTGGTCTGGAACGTCCTCGCACTGGTCATCGGCCAAGTGGCAGCAATATTCATTGATCCCAAAAAACTGCCGATGTGGGTCGAACTGCTGATCGGCAATGGCCCGTTGTATGCGGTCGCGATTCCGCTTTCGCTGCTCATTTTCCGTGCGATACCCAAAGTGCAACGCAAGACGAGCAATATGGGCGTAGGCATGTTCCTGACAGTGATGGCCGTATCGTTCCCGCTCACCAGTATTGGCAATGTCATCGGCAGTGTGCTTTCCGGTCTGTTCTCCAACGGCAAGGCGCAAAACAGCATCGACGAGCTTTCCCAGAGCCTTGACCCCGTGAGCTTCTTGCTATTCACCGTGATTATCGCCCCGATTTTCGAGGAATGGCTGTTCCGTCGCCTGCTGATCGACCGCACCCAGCAATATGGGGAGAAAACCGCGATTCTGTTCTCGGCCTTCGCTTTCGGTCTGTTCCACGGCAATCTCTTCCAGTTCTTCTATGCGTTCGGTTTCGGCCTCCTGCTGGCTTATGTCTACGTGCGCACCGGCAAGCTTCGCTATACCATCGCCATGCACATGACCTTCAATTTCTTCGGCGGATTCCTGCCGCAGATGTGCTATCTGGCGATGAGCAAAACCACAATGACCGCGGTCGATAACGACATCGTAGCAGGGATGAGGAAGGCGTTTACCACGGGGCATGGCCTGGAAGTCGCACCGCTTTTAGCCTACCTCGTGTTCAACGGGGTGATGTTCATCGTCGGTATCGTGGTGGCAATCGTTCAGCGCAAGAAGCTGGTCTTCTATCGTGCGCCGGAAGAACTGCCCGCGGGCACGCGGGCCAGGACCGCGCTGGGAAATCCTGGTGTGATAATTTTCATTATTCTTTGCGTAATTGAGATGATAGCAGCGCTGTTCCTCAACTAGTATCAGCTAATCGAAACTCACTATTGTATCTTCTGTGTTGCCTTCGAATTTCCATATAACTGCGACGAAAAGCACGAATTTTGGCTAGAAAACGTGCTTTTCGTCGCAGTTGAGATAAAACGCGCCTTTGGCTGGAGTTTGAACAGCGATGCGTTTTGCGGTAGGTCCGATAAGTGAGCATGTGCTGAGTTTTCGACGATGATGAGATGATGCGAAATGGAGCAGAAGAAAAAATCTACGTTTCAGACGATGAAGTCTTCTTTGGCCAGCGCACGCACTGCGCAATCGCGCACTCGGTCCTGATTGATACCAGCGTTGGCAAATAGCAGCGCCTCTCCCTCCACGCCGTCCGCGCAGAAGCCGGTGAAGTTGATTTGCGGCGGGTTGCGTCGGTCGGTGATGTCAGAGGTGGCGCTTTTGAGGATACTGGCGATACGCTTGGCCGCCATTTTGATATCGGTACCGGATTTCACGGTGAAGGCCACGCTCACACTCGCCTCACCCTCACGGGTAAGTCGTTCCAGCGACGAGGTATTGAGTACTGAATTGGGGATGATGAGCTGGTTGCCATTGCGCTCACGCACCAGGGTCTGCCGCCAGGTAATGTCCTCGACGGTTCCGGTGATGCCTTGGATACGCACCTGATCGCCAGGATGGATGACATGGCCAATCATCAGTCCGAAACCGGAGATGAAGTTGGCGATGGTGTCTTTCAGACCCAGCGAAATGGCAAGTCCTCCGACGCCAAGTGCCGTGACGATAGTGGTCGGATTGATGCCGAAAACCGGCTGCAACACCATGGCCACGGCGATGGTCCAGATTGCTACCAAAGAAAGGTTGACAAAAATCGACGCATTCGGAATGCCGGAATGATTGAGCAATTTCCTCAGCCATCGCGAAACGGCCTTTGTGGCCACGAAAGCCACCACAAGGACAATAACCAGGAATGCGATGCGACTATCGTGCACCTTTAGCCAGTCCAGCAATGTTTCCATAGAGCTTTAGCTTACCCCCGTCGGCTTCGGCCTGTTGGATTGGCGAAAACGAAAATCAAGCGGTGTGGCTGATACCACCCATAAGCGCGGCGTTCCCTCTGAAGCCGTCGGCATGTTGATGCTGCATGTTGTGAAGGTCATCAAGCAGAGCATCAACCTCGTGCTTGAAATCCTTATCCTGACTTTCGGTTTCGGCAATGCTCTTGAGCAGGGAGCTGTCACCCTTCTCCAGCGCACTGCGGAACATCTGTACCCAGAAGCCGGGCATGCTGTCACCGGAAACCGCCATATAGAGCGTGCGAGCGACTACAGCCGCGTCGAGGTTGCTCCACTGCTCGACCGTCGTCTCCTTGGAGAGCTTGGGCCACATGGCCGATATGGAGAGCAGACCACCCACCGAGAACTCCAAGAGGACGTTCTGGGTGATCGTCATATCGCGGTCAAGGTGCTGCCACTCGATGAAGCCGTCGCGAATCGCGTCATGCACTGTAAAGAGCAGGAACGGGGAACCGTGCTCGCCGACCGTCAAAGCAATGTGGTCAAGGTAGATGCGGTTGGCCGGTACGCCAACGAGCTGCATGACGATGCCGTTCCAAGCCTTGGCCGGATCGATGGTGAACTCGGGCAGTGCTCGGTTGATGCTTTCGACAGCATGCTGGATTGCGGTTTCGGCAAGGTTGTTGAGTTTGCAGTAGTGGTAGTAGAAAGAGTTACGGTTGACACCCGCCAGATTGACGATGTCAGTGACGGTGATTTTGGGATAATCGCGTTCCTCAAGCAACTTCCAGAACGCATTCTCCATGCGCGTCGTAGCCGGCAATTGATTTGAGTCTTGTCGGGGTCTAGACATTCTGATGCCTCCTGATGATTAAGAAAATTCTATGTGAAGAATTTCTGTATTGATTCTAAAGGATAACGGTTGACGATTTCCATTTATTTACGGTTAGCGCGTAGTGAAAAAACAAAGTGCATTCATTATATGCGTTTAGGTGCATATTAAACTAGCCTGGTTATTTGATTATTTCTATTTCTTTATATAGACATGTCCAATAGTTATAAATATTAATGTGATGAAAATCACATTAATTAAAAATTCGCTTTTAAAGTTGAGGTGAACATCTAAAGCGGGATAGATTGAAATCATGGATATTCAAGGTTATCGCCTGCTGGTGGGCGGGTTCGGTTCGATTCACAACGAACACAGCAAAGGTGTTGAGCGTTATGTTCTTTCGTTGTCTAATTCAATGGATAAAAAAACGTTTGACGCATCGGTTGCCGCAAAGGCTGTAAAAGCGAATGAGGCAGGCCCCGAAAAAGTCACGAATAATGATGTGTCACAAGCTTTGCCGACAATTCGGTTCGCTGGTGTCGCGTCAAATATCCCTTCTCCGTCATGGCTCTTGAAGGAGGGCGACACGGCGTTCGCGGTGCTGGAGGATACCAATGAGGTCGCTTCGCTGCACATCGAGCGTCAGAAGGCAGGGGCCGATGGCCATGCCGATGACGAAGGTGAAGTCAATCTAAGGGAGATCTCCCGTGTCAAATTGCCTGATTCGTCTGGGCCAACCCATGCGGCGATCGCAATGGACCCATTGCTTGGACGGCATTTGATTACCGCCGATTATGGTGACGGTACCGTTTGTGTGCTGCCGATTGAGTCGGGGAATGTATTGGGGCCGGTGGCGCAGGTGTTTCATGGCGACCCGCAGCAACACGGGCCTTTGCCTGCGCAAGAGGGCCCGCATGCCCATTGGATTCTTCCGCTGGCTGACGGCCGCGTGCTTTCGACCGATCTCGGGGCCGACCGCATATATATCCATCATTGGCGGGGTTCGCGCTTGGTCCGTACTGGTTTTGTCTCGTTGGCTCCCGGTACCGGGCCACGCGATATGCACGTGCTGCCGGGGCCTTCAGGACGGTTTGGCGAGGGTGATGATTGGGGCATCGCCGTGGTCGATGAATGGGGCTGTACGGTGACCATTCTGGAGCCGGTTAGCGACGACAGCCATCATAAAAAGGGACAGGATCCAAGTGTTTCCGGTGCTTCGAGCGAACGGCAAAAGGCCGCTGCCGGTGATTCAGGCAATCCGGCACATGGCGACACTGCCGATGTTTCTGGTAACGAGGCGCCTGATGAATTCTGGGTTGCCCAGACCGTGAGTTTGGGCGGTGACGGGGGAGAGCACCCGGATCAGGCTGCATCCTTGGCCTTCGTGCCCGATGCCTTGATTCCTCGCGCGGAAGTGCGGAATCCTGGAGAACACGGTGAGGCGGCGGTGGTTCATGCTTCTGGCGTTTCGCAGGAAAATACTGGACGTGACGCCTCCGACTCTTCGGATTCGTCTTCGCGAGAACCGTCCGTTTCCGCGTTCTCCCGCGGTTTCGTGTACGTTGGTTTACGCGGCTCCGAGCGTATCGTGACGCTGTATTGGGATGGCCGCAAGCTGCGCCGTCTGGCGCCACAAACCGAAGCCGGTTGGAAAGGCCGCGGCATATCGAGCGGGGGCAAGCGTCCTCGCCATATCGTCGCCATCGCCAACATGCTGATCGCGGCCAATGAGGTCAGCGATAACCTGAGCCTCTTCCGTGTCGCCCCGGACGGTGAGCCGGTGCACCTTGGCGATTATCCGGCGGGATCGCCCACTTCGGTGTTGCCGCTGACCAGAATGTGAATCGACTTTTCGGTATCGTGAAGGTAATGGCCTGGTGGATTGCATCTCTGTCAGGCCAAAATTGTCGGAGCCGCTATACCCATTTATTCGATCAGGCACCGGCAGTCGCCGTCATTCGTGGCTTGCAGATGCCTTGTCGGATACAAAGGATATTCGATGCTTGCCTTCTGTGGCCGTCAACAAAGTCTGTGGTGATGGGCATTAAAAACGTCAACATAAAAGATGGTTTATCGTTAGTAAAAACTTGTGTCAAGAAACAACTGCGAACGGTTGATATAGACCCACGAACGGTTGCGATATGGTCATCAGCGGAAAATAAAAATAATCGTGATGCATGGCCCGAACCATTGGAAATCAATGGGATGCAACCGCAAGTTGACATGTTTTTTCGGTTGCGTTTCCTGATGCAACCGAAAGCTGGTAGCGGGAAAACGACATTTGGCCGCATACTTGAGTGGAAACCAACGAGAAAGGGTTCTGATGAGTTTTCGGAACAATCTTCAATATTTGCGCTCAAGGCGGAATATGACCCAGGAACAACTGGCCATGCTGCTCGGCGTCACCCGTCAGGCGATTTCCAAATGGGAATCCGAGAAGGCCTATCCCGAGATGGACAAGCTGCTGATGATCTGTGATCTTTTCGGCTGCACGCTTGATGATCTGGTCTTGGGCGACGTCCGAAATCCGGGCCAAACCGTGGCCGGTACGAGCAATGCGGGCAATACCGGTATTGCGGAATCCAAGTCAGCCCCGTTTACGTCTGGCGGTTCGGAGCAGAAAGCTGTCGCTGAATCGGGGTTTGTGGCCGGGCCGGCGGGCGAAGGGAGAACCGGTGATGTTGGCGAGGCACAAAACACAGGCGTCTCAGACGCTACAGATAGCACGAAGAACACAAGCAATGCCAACGGTACAAATTTTGTGATGAATGGTGCGGAAGGCACAAGCGGCACAACCCATACGGGTTCTGCGGGCTTTGCAGGCTCGGCGAATGCGGCGAATGGGGCCGACATGGCCGCTCCGACGAACGGTTTCGCCGCCTATGCGACCGCGACTGGCAATGGAACGACAGGCGGCGCGGGCGTCAAAGACGTCACCGGTTACGACGCCCAAATGAAAGGCTTCGCGTGGAAAATCGCTGTCGGCATTGGCGCGATGGCTGCGGGTGTGGCGTTTGCCGCCGATTTCGGTGGCCCCAGCACGCCGATGACCGATGCACTTTCCTTCCTCTTTATTTCCATCGGCGCGGTTGTCGGCATCGCCCTCGTGCTGCTGGGCACGTCCTCGCGTCGAGAGTTTATGAGGAAACATCCGTATATCGAGGATTTCTATACCGATGAGGATCGCAGCCGTGGCAATATCATTTTCATCGTCTGCTTGGTGGCCGGCATTGCCGAGGCTTGCATGGGTATCGTCGTCAACCAGCTCGGTTACTCGGTTTTCGGGCTCGGTGACGGTGACGGCGGCTGGCCGGATGTGGTGATGCTGCTGCTGTTCGCTTTGGCAGCGGCGAGTATCATCTACGGGGCGTTGCGGCGTTCCATGTTGCGAATCGAGAGGTACAACCGTCGTTGCGAGCGTCGTGAGGATTGGAAAGGCAAGGCAAACCACGATTTTTCGGATTTGCGGGATTGCTCGCAGTATTCAGCGATGTCCTCAACCTCTTCGGGCCGGTTCTATCGCCGTCTAAGCGGCTCTGTGGATGGGATCATCATGCTGGTGGCCACGCTTATCGGATTGCTTATGCTTTTTCTTGGACATGAGACCGGTATGGGGCCTGGCTTCCTCGGCTTTCCGTTCTGGCTGATCTGGCCGGTAGGCGGGGTGATCTGCGCCATTGTCGACGGCGTCTTTTATCTGGTCTACGTCAGCAATACACGCTCACATTGACCCATGGTTACCAAAAGAAAGATGGGAATACGTACAGTATCTTTTGGTAAGCATGGGGTAGTGTGAGCCGGGTTCTCGCACTTGGTCGGCCCCGGCTGTATACTTGATAAGTTGTATGTCGCTGTCGCAAGATGACGGCATCAAGACTTGCAAGTCAAAAAACAATATAGGGAGTCCATTATGGCAGCTCGTTGCGCAGTATGCGGCAAGGGACCGCACACCGGTTACAGCGTTTCGCATTCACATATCCGCAATAAGCGCACCTTCAACCCGAACCTCCAGTCGGTTCGCACGACTATCGACGGACAGAACGTTCGCGTTCGCGTGTGCGTCAAGTGCCTCAAGGCCGGCAAGGTTCAGCGCGTGGCCGCGTGAAAAGCGAATAGCGTTTCCAACCTCCGTACGTCATCCGACGTCGGAGGTTTTTTCATGCCCGGATATCCATTTCTGTGTACTCGGCCGGGCGATGTTGTCCAGCGAGGTGCTAATAATAAGGTCTCGCTTCGGAAAATGAGGGGTTCCCGTTTAAAAGTGGGCGCGTTCGGCGCCACCCTTGCACAATGGAAGCGCGCTTGAAGGCGCGATGTACGAATGTCCTGCGCGACCGTGAACGGCGATAAGACGCGGGAATGAAATGGAGAAAGAACAACATGGGCTCTGCCATGTCTAGGTCAATTGCGCCCGAAAATGGGATCGTCAAAGAGCAGTCAAAGCGTGAGGTGGAAGGCCCGACGTCACCGCACAAGCCGCTGAAAGCACGTATCGATGTAAAGCATCCGAATCTGACGATGCTGGGGCTTTATCTCGGGGCATTCCTCGGTATGCTGAGCGAGACGGCCATGAACATCGCGCTGCCGGATTTGATGGTCAGCTTCCACATCGGTTCCGGCACCGCGCAGTGGATGGTGGTGGGCTACATGCTCGTCATCGGCATCGTGCTGCCGTTCACCAGCCTGCTCCTGAAGTGGATTCCGTCGAGGCCGCTGCTGCTGTTCGCGCTGGCGATGTTCTTCGTGGGCTCCTTGATTTCCGGCTTCGCGCCCGGCACCTCATTCGGCGTGCTGCTTGCGGGCCGTATGATCCAAGGCATCTCGACCGGTTTGGTGCTGCCGATGATGTTCTCGGTCATTCTTGAGGTCTTCCCGCTTAACAAGATTGGCTCAGCTATGGGCATGGCCGGCCTTGTGGTGATGTTCGCCCCGGCCATCGGCCCGACCCTCGCCGGCGCGCTGATCGGTGCGTTCTCGTGGCGCGCGATTTTCTTTTTCTTCGCCGCCATCGCCCTGGTTGCGCTCGTGTGCGCCTCGATCTGGATGGTCAACGCCTACAAGCTCACCAAACCGAGCATTGACGTGCTTTCCTGCATCACTTCGATCGTCGGTTTCGGCGGCTTTGTGCTTGGCGTGAGCCTTATCAGCGACTTTGGTTTTTCGCTGCCGGTTGTGGTGATTTTGCTGGTCGGCATCGCGGCCATCGCCACCTACAGCTACCGTCAGCTGCACATGGACAACCCCATCATCGATCTGCATGCGCTGGGAATCCGCCAGTTCACCGTCGGTGCGCTCATTGTAATGATGAACTTTGGTATTACGCTTGCGACCATGTACCTGATGCCGCAGGAGCTGCAGAACGGCCTCGGCGTGAAGGTCGCGTTGACCGGCCTGGTGATGTTGCCCGGCGGCGTCGCCAACGCCGTGGTCTCTATGTTCGCCGGCCGTCTTTACGACATCGTCGGCGCGAAATGGCTTGTGCGTGGCGGATTGGTGCTCTCCATGATCGGCGTCGTCCTGCTGATGCTGGCAGGCCCGTCGACAACCGTGGGCTACATCATCTGCGCGCACGTCATTCTGATGATCGGCATCCCTATGGCCATGAGCCCGGCTCAGTCCTCGGCGCTTGCTTCCTTGCCGCAGCACCTTTCCACCGATGGTTCGACCATTCTCAACACCATGCAGCAGGTCGTCGGCGCGGTCATCACCGCCGTCGCCACGATTCTGCTCGGCGCCGGCCAGGCTGCCTCACACTCCGGCGGCAAGGCGATGGCCTTCGTCACCGGCTCGCGCTGGGGCTTCACTTTCGCCTTGGTGCTCGCCATCGTTGCGTTCGTCATCTCCTTCGGTCTTTCCAAGCAGACTTCGACGGACGACGCCTCCAAGCGCTGATGAGTTGAGTTAGGCGCTTCCCGGGTGTTTCACCGGGAGAGTCCCGCACAAGTCGGTAGATAGGTTTTTGAGATTGGCTTAATATGGCCATTCCTGAAATCGTATTTGCCGACTTGTGTGGGATTTCTCGTTCGCCGGCCCTCAATAGAATAGGAATATGAGCAATACCATCACCCTTACCACCCCGATTTCCGCGCTGATCGCCAACAAACGGCGGGTCAGCGCGTTGAAGGGGCTTGGCATGGTGAGTGTCGGCGACGCCCTGACCTACTACCCGTTCCGTGTCACCGAGCCCGTGCCGTTGCGGGCGATCCGCGAGGCGAAGGCCGGCATGCCTATGGCGTTTGCGGCGGTGGTGCGCTTTGCAAGGGTGATTCCGATGGGTGGCAGACGCGGGTTTCGGCTGGAGGCCGTCGTTGACGATGGTGCGTTCGCCGCAAGCCGCCAGATCGCCGGATCTAGCTGCCGACTCGTCTTTTTCTCGCATAAAAAGCAATATATGGACTGGATGAGCGGCCGCCTGCATTCGGGTGCAGACGTGGTGCTTGCCGGCACGCCGACGGAGTTCAACGGCCAGCTGCAGTTTACCCATCCTGAGGTGCTCACGGTGATGCCGCAGGGCGCAAACGTTTTCGCCGATCCGGCAACAGCGCCGGGTTCCGCAAGTGCCGGCGAACTTTCTTTCGATACCATTTCCAACCGGGCCAATGCACAGCCGGAACCACATGGTAGCGTATTTTCTGATGCTGGTGTTCCCGCTTCGCATTCCCAACCGACTCAAGCTGTCAATGTGAGCGCTCGACGTCAAAATCCTGCCACTGCTACCTCGATGATGCTGAATCAAACTCGAGTAGCTACACCGCAAAATCGCAACATATATGTACAAACGCAGGCCGCCAATGCCCTCGAATTCGACGCATCGACCGCCTACGAGGCGCTGCAGCATGTCTGTCGCCCTCGCCCTGTTTACCATGCCACTTCGCGCATCTCCACCGAGCACATCCACGAATCCATCGTCGCGATGCTTGATGCGCTGCGTACAAGCGGGGAAGCGGCGCTGAGGAAGAGCGCCAATGACGGTAACGGCTTGCCTGTTGAATCATCACAGAAGAATAATGATGAAATCAGCTCATCAGAAAGGATGAGCCGCGCAGATAACGGGTCGGTCGCTGAAGATAGCGGATTATCGGAAAGTGATGATGAGAATAGTAATAGCGGCAATAACGGCGATATCGTCACCGATGCCGCTGATTCCGATACCGCCGACAATACCGCCGACAACAAGGCAAAGGTACTGGCTTTGCGTGCCGCGATTGACGATGTCTTGCCTCGGGAAGTGATTGAATCCAAGCAACTCATGCATCGGGCGGACGCGTTTGCCGCCATCCATGACCCGCAATCAACCAAGGCGTTTTATGCTGCGTTAGCGACGTTGCGCTATGAAGAGGCGTTCGTCTCGCAGATTTCCGTGCTGCAGGAACGCGAGAACGCGCGTAAGGCCGAGACGTTCGAATGCAAGAATTCCGGCTTGCGAGACGGATTTGTTACTTCGCTGCCGTTTACGCTGACCAAAGGCCAGCAGAACGTCATCGACACCATCTGTGAGGACATGGGCCGAAGCTATCCGATGCAGCGGTTGCTGCAGGGCGAAGTGGGTTCCGGCAAGACGGTGGTGGCGCTTGCGGCCATGCTGCAGGCCGTGGGTTCCGGCAATCAGGCCGTTTTGGTGGCACCTACCCAGGTCTTGGCCGAACAGCATTTCGAGACCATCAGCGGGATGGTGGCCAAGATCGTTGGCGGCGATGCTGCAAATGCCAGCCCAATCAAGGCATCGGCGGCCGGTGGTCCCGTTGCCGAGGCAGGAGAAGCATCGGCGGCCGGCGGTCAGAATCCCAAAGCCGGCAAAACCGACAGTGGCGCTTTGCCGACAGGCGGATTTGCGCGGGCAAACGACAATGAGGATAGTGCGGTGCCTGATTTGTTGGAAGATGCCGCCGATGAGGCGAACGGCCATGCGGGAAACATAGTGACAGGTCATCAGGTCGATTCGGCGAGTGCCAAGGCTTATAAGGCTTCCAAGGTTTCCAAGACCGGTGGTGCAAATGCCAAGGTTTCCGGAATCGGTAAGACCGGGAAATTCGTGAGTCGGCTGGCCATTCCGGTCACGCTGTTGACCGGCGGGATGAAACTGGCGGCCCGACGCAAGGCGCTCGCGACCGCGGCCAGTGGCGAGCCGGGCATCATCATCGCAACCCACGCTGCTTTCTCCAAAATGTTCCAAGCGCCGAACCTCGCACTGGTGGTCATCGACGAGCAACATCGCTTTGGCGTCGAGCAACGCGAGATTCTGCGCTCAAAAGGCGAAAAAACGCCGCATCTGCTGGTGATGACCGCGACCCCGATCCCGCGCACCGCCGCGATGACATGGTTCGGCGACCTCGATATTTCATGGCTCACCGAGCTGCCCGGCGGGCGTAAGCCAATCCGCACGTTCATCGTGCCCGAGGCCGACGGCAACATGATGGCGCAGATGTTCGTCCACATTCGCCGGCGTATCGACGCGGGGGAGCGGGCGTACGTGGTCTGCCCGAGGATTGACGCCGACGAGGCCGATGCCGAAGCGTTGACCGGGGTCGGTGGTGTAACGGCCGCAGAAGCCTCGGTAGGCGCGAGTTCCGGTCGTCACAGCCGAAGGAAGTCTTCGATGTCGGACGGTGGTAGCGACGATATCGAAAGCGGATTCGTGGAGGTCGACGATTACGGCGATGAGAATGGCGACGGTACCCCTCCCGAGCCCAAGCCGCCGCTGCATGCCGTCGACGAGATAGCACAACGGCTTTCATCTCTGCCGCAGTTCGCCGGCATCAAGTTCGCGACGTTGACCGGCCGCGATGACGACGAGACCAAGCGGCAGGTGATGGCTGATTTCGAATCCGGCAAGACGCCGATCCTGGTGGCGACCACCGTCATCGAAGTCGGTGTGGATGTACCGAAGGCAAGTTGTATTACTATTTTCGACGCCGATCGTTACGGCCTATCCCAGCTGCACCAGCTGCGTGGCCGCGTAGGCCGTGGTGGCACCGATTCCTGGGCGTTCCTCGTTTCGCGTGCCGAGCCTGGCAGTATCGCCGAGCAGCGCCTGAAGGTCATCGAAGGCTCGCTTGACGGTGCCGAAATCGCGCAGGCCGATCTCGAACTGCGTGGAGCCGGCGACGTTCTAGGCGACGCCCAGTCCGGTGGCAAGTCCGGGTTGAAGCTGCTCCGTGTGGTCAAGGATGCCAAGATTATTGCCGATGCCCGCGAGCAGGCCGAAGCGCTGCTCAAACGCGACCCGACGCTGTCCGACCAGCCACAACTCGCCGGTGCCGTCCTCGATTTCACTCGTGGCGGTGAGTCCGAGATTTTGAGCAACTGATTCATCAAGGAGAAGAACGGTCTTGGCGTCGGCTGCCTGTTATCATCTGACGGACTGATGGAGCTTTCGACGGGTTTATCGGTTTCGACCAGACGCTACGATGGCGAATATGCGTGTGATTGCGGGACGATTCAAGGGGTTCGAGCTGGCGAAGGCCAAGCCGGGCACCCGGCCGACGACAGATCGGACGAAAGAGGCCATTTTCTCCAAGCTTGAGGCATGGGGGGTGCTGGATGGCGCTCGCGTGCTTGATTTGTTCGCCGGAACGGGAGCTTTGGGCATCGAGGCGCTTTCACGTGGCGCCGACGAGCTGGTCGCCGTGGAATCGGCAGGGCCGGCAGCCGCGTTGATCGACAAGGAGCTCAACAACCTCAAGCGCAATCGTGCGTGGAATTCCCGCGCGATGAAGGCCCGTGTGATGCGCAAACGTGCCGAGCGCATTGCTCCCGGCTACGATGGCCCCGCTTTCGACGTGATTTTCGCCGATCCGCCCTACGCACTCACTACAGAGGAATGCAACCAGCTCATCGCCGACTTGGTCGCCTCCTCGGCCGCAGACGAGCAGACGGTAATAATTTTCGAGCGTTCAACGCGTTCCGACCCGCTCACCATACCTGAAAGCTGGCAGATCTCCGACCAGCGCCACTACGGCGAAACTGAAGTCTACTACATAGACCACATCTAAATGGCCACTGGTAAGAAGTTCGCTGCAGGTTTACCTACTACTGATTTAATAGGCGTATAGCATAGCTAGCTATGAATGTTATTTATAAATAACATTGTGGGGTCAATAAGGGGGTTATGTTATTTATAAATAACATTTTCTTGGCGGCTATGTTGAAAATCATTCTTTTTGGTTATCAAGAAACGTAGAGGGTTAGTTTGCATAAGGGCAAAGCATTAGTTGTTTGCCTTGCTGTGGGTGTCGGCGCGGAAGAAATCGATAGGCTGCGAAGCCTATGCGTCCGATTGTACAGATGATGTTGGCGGAGAAGCTCTATTCGATGACGAAGCCTATGCGTCCGGTTGCACGAATGGTATTGGTGAAGTCCAGTCTACGCATCCAGCTTGCGAGGGTGGGGGCCGGAGACTTCCCAGCCCAACGACATCAGAGTTTTGCGGTCGGCCTTGTCGAGGGACTTGCAGTCGAGCTGCTCGATGAGGTCGGGGCGGAGCCGGTCGGTGTGGGAGATGGCCTCGTCGCGGCGGAAGCGGTTGACCTTGTCGTGGTCGCCGCTGGTCAGCACGTCGGGTACGCCCATGCCGCGCCAGACCGCAGGTTTTGTATACTGGTAGTGCTCCAGAAGCGCGTTCTGGCCGGTGTAGGATTCCTCCACGATGGAGTCGGGGTTGCCCATGAATCCGGGCATCAGGCGCGTGATGGCTTCGAGCATCACCGAGACGGCCACTTCGCCGCCGTTCAGGACATAGTCGCCGATTGAGTATTCGCGCACGTCAACGCCCTGCGCACGGTAATAGCGGGGAATACGTGCGTCGTAGCCCTCGTAACGGCCGCAGCCGAAGAGAAGGTGGTCGGCGTGCGAAAGCTCGGTTGCGTCGCGCTGGGTAAACAACGGTGCCGAAGGATTCGGGAAAATCAAAACCGGTTTCGCGGTGGCTTGATTGGTCGCTGCGGAAGTAGTCGGTTCATCTTCTGAACCGTTCTGTAGGGCGTTGAAAGTGTCATTGGAGACTTGGAAAGTTGTTGTGCCTTCTGAGGCATTTATTGCAGTTGTTTTGTGTCTATTCGAATCCAGCACATCGGATGAATGGCGTTCGATTTCGGAGGACGATTGAGAATCGTTGATAATGCCGATGCCGGCGTTTGGAATCGTAGTCGTCGGCGATTTCGTGGTAGCCTCATCGTCGTCGCCGGTGCCTGTGCGGGTTGACACCGTATTTTTTTCGTCATCACGGATTTCGACGGGTTTCATACCCAGCAGATCATCGAGGCATTCGGCCCAAACTTCAGGTTTCATCACCATGCCGGCACCTCCGCCGACCGGCGTATCGTCGACGGAATGGTGCACGTCGTGGGTCCAATCGCGTAGATCGTGCGTTTTCACGTCGAGCAATCCATGTTCGATGGCACGCCCGAAGAGGCCGACGTTAAGGGCTTCAAAATACTCGGGAAATACGGACACGATATCGATCTTCATGCCTTCAACCATATCGTGACCCCACCCGACAGTACGTTCTGGAGAAAACCATGAATATGAGGGTTTGGGGATTGTGTTCCAAGATGTATATCGTTCAGCAACATGCAAATGTTGGAATAGTGATGCTCTTGGCGCGCCAAGAGCTCTAAAAATGAAAGATTGAAACCCAATTCTTCGATTTTTGAGGTTCTTGGCGCGCCAAGTGGGTCAAAAATCGAAGAATTGTGTCTCATTTTTATGATTTTGGGGTTCTTGGTGCACCAAGAACCCCAAAATACGATGATTGTCGCAATGATGTTGGAATATCGTCGATGAGAATGAACGATTAGAGCCCAGGGATCAAACCAACCGGCGGATCCAGTGTCAGATAATGTTCGT
Organism: Bifidobacterium sp. ESL0745; assembly: GCF_029433335.1. Classification (NCBI taxonomy): domain Bacteria; kingdom Bacillati; phylum Actinomycetota; class Actinomycetes; order Bifidobacteriales; family Bifidobacteriaceae; genus Bifidobacterium; species Bifidobacterium sp. ESL0745. The sequence goes on along the minus strand of NZ_JAQTHX010000003.1, from coordinate 18,562 downwards.
CAAGATCGATATCCGGTACCAGTTCATCGACGAACGGAACTAGCGTCGTTTTGATGATTTTATCGGTATCGTTTTTGGACGCTTTGTCACTGGGAATCTTGGGACCGTTAGGTTTGCCAGTGTTCTCAGAATCGTTGGAAGCGTCACTGTTTTTGTCGGTTTCGGCAGCAGGGGCGGCAACAAAGTTGCCGTCTTTTTGCTCGATGACCGGCGTGGCCAGGCGAATCTTCAGCAGTGATTGCGCGGGGCCGTCGATGACGTCCACGACCTTGCCGACGACCTGGCCGGCTTTTACGGTATCGATTCCGTTAGAGGGATTCTGCGCAACACGCACCTCGAGCCCGATGAGGTCCTTGGGGTACCAGGCGTCCTCTTCGGCCATTTTCTCGAGGTCGTCAGCCTCAACGTAAAGTTCCGTGCCGTTCAGCGCTTCGGAAGCGTCGCGATTGTCGACACCTTTGAAATGCAGGATCCAACGGTCTTTGAACGTGCGAGAACGGGCAATCGTATAAGTGCGTTCGCCGTCTTTGGTATACAGAACCGAGCCGGGGGCGAATCGCAGTTCCGGTTCGTCGGTGAATGTGCGGACGGTCACTTCGCCCTTGAGTCCCTGCGCACGCCCGATACGACAGACCCTCAACAGTTCACGCTGCTGAGGGTCTGCCTGCTGCGAAATGGTTTCGTCGCGATTCACTTGCGAACATCCATGATGTCGACGCGCACCTTGTGGTCGGACAATGCCTGCACCACGGTACGGATCGCATTGGCGGTGCGGCCGGAGCGGCCGATCACACGCCCGATGTCTTCAGGGTTCACACGCACCCGCAACAGTTCGCCGCGGGCGTTTTCGTGGGACTTCACGGACACATCATCGGGAAAGTCGACGATATTGGAAATGAGGTGTTCCACAGCTTGCGCGAGCATGATTACTCAGCCTTCTCGGTTTCAGTGGTTTCAGCAGCTTCGGCCTTGGCCTCTTCGGCACCGGCTTCTGCGGCCTTCGCCTCATCGGCCTTGGCGGCTTCCGCGGCCTTCTCGGCCTCGGCCTTCGCCTTGGCTTCGGACTGCTTGGCCTTGCGCTTCTGGGCGTCGGCCTCAGCGGCTTCGACGCGGGCAGCAGCATCCGGGGCGGCTTCTGCAGTCTTCAGCGTGCCCTCGGCACCCGGCAGCCCCTTGAACTTCTGCCAGTCGCCGGTGATCTTCAAAAGATTCAATACCGGGTCGCTCGGCTGTGCGCCGACGCCAAGCCAGTACTGAGCACGATCGGAATCGATCTTGATCATCGAAGGCTGTTGGTTCGGATCGTACAGGCCGATCTCCTCGATCGACTTGCCGTCGCGCTTCTTGCGCTCATCCATGACGACAATGCGGTAGAAGGCATAGAACTTCTTGCCCATGCGCTTCAGACGAATCTTGGTAGCCATTGTGGCTCTCCTTGTAGGTATCATTGCGGTTTCGGGCTCGTATGTGGGGCATACTTGCTTGAATCCGCGTTGTCCCTCACGGCCTGCGGGATTGAGAGGGCCCCGCACCCGTGAATAACTTTTCAACTATATCGCGCCCGCTGGATAGATTCTGCTTTAGGTCTATCCTTGAAAGTGAATCTGCGCCATGAAGCGCTTTAAGGAGGTATACATATGAAGATGACGGATATCAAGAAAATCGGCAATCTCGGTGCGGGCACAATGGGGCATGCCACCGCGTTGCAGTTCGCGATGAACGGTTACGATGTGACCGTGGTCGACACGGCTCAGCCGGCATTGGACCGAGGCCGCAAGCTCATCGAGCGAGACCTCGACACGTTCATCAAGTCCGGAATGGTGAAGGCCACCGAGAGGGACGCGGTACTTGGCCGCATCGCCATGACCACCGACTATGAGGCGCTTGCCGACGTCGATTTCATCATCGAATCGGTGCTTGAAAATCTTGAGGTCAAACACGACGTGTGGAAGAAGGTCGAAGGCATCGTTTCCGACCAGACGATCCTTGCCACGAACACTTCCGGTCTGAGCCCGTCGGAGATTGCGTCCGGCTTGCAGCGTCCCGGCCGTTTCGTTGTCGCCCATTTCTGGAACCCGGCCCAGCTTATGCCGTTGGTCGAGGTGGTGCCCGGTGAAAAGACCGATCAGGAAACCGTCGATGTCACGGTTGAGCTGATGAACCACGTGGGCAAACACGCGGTTCCGCTCAAGACGGAATCGCTTGGATTTGTCGGCAACCGCATTCAGCTGGCGGTCATCCGTGAATGCCTCAACATCGTCGAGCGCGGCATCGCCACCCCGGAGGCCGTCGATGACATCGTCAAATACAGCCTCGGCCGTCGGTGGGCCATTCTCGGCCCGATCGTCAGCGCCGACCTCGGTGGGCTTGATGTCTTCGATAATATTTCCAAGTACCTCTACGACGATCTGGCCAACGAAACCGGTGAAGACACCGCGCTCAAAGCCAAGGTCGACGCTGGCGAACTGGGAGCGAAGAGCGGCAAGGGCTTCTACGACTGGCAAGGCGTTGAGGCCGCCGAGACCATCCAATCGCGTGATGACCAGTTGCTCGAGGCATTGGGTCGCGACGGCGATTGATCGATCGGTTGATTGATCGGTTGGTCGCTTGGCTAATCAACCAATCCACCAACTAATTAATTAACCAACCAACCAATGGCCATTTGGTTGGCGACTGCGGCAGTGTGGCTGCGGAAATACGAAAGCGGGTAGGCAGATCAAGTATCTGCATACCCGCTTTATTACTTAAAGTTGCTATACCCGGATATGTGCCGGGTGTTTACGATTCTATAAATGCCGACCTGCACTTAAGGCTACTGGCCGGCCGATTCCAATCAGACGTTCGCCGGAGCCTCGAAGGTGGCGAGGATCTTATCGAACTCCTCGTTGACCTCCTGAAGCGTCACTTCTTGTTCCACGCCTTCGCTTGCGGCCTCGAGCAGCTTGTCCGCCGCCCAATCCTTGACGGGTCTCTCCTCAAGCGCTGCAGCCCGCTTCATCAGGGTGAGCTGGTCTTTGCTAACGGAGATATTGAATTGAATGTCTGCATTTTGTGTGTCGTTCATAATATGTCCTTCTTTGCATTCGACATTGAATTCGTACTTTTAGTATCGGTTCAAGTCGTCTACATAGCAACCAAAAAGACAGCATATGGACACTCTTGTTAAAAGTCAATAGACAGATATATTGTGTCTAATTCTATTCATTTCGGTGGAGCTCTGAAAGCAGTTGTGAAAGGCGTAAATGCCTCATATTGCTTGGTTTGTACGAAGGTATGGTCTAGCTGAAAGGAAGTATTGTTCCTTAAACGACACTTTGGTTTTTATCTCAGAGCAAACTGGTTTGAATTACCGGTTGCAAAGCTCGGCAAGCAGGGCGAGGTGATCGCTGCCGGTGATGGTGAGGGTGTGCACGTTTGAGGCCACGAGGCCGGAAGTCGCGAGAATATGGTCGAGCTCAAGGCGGGGCCAGGGGAGCCATTGCGGGAAGCTGGCGGCGACACCATGGGAGACATTGAGGCCGGCATCCTGCAAACCGGCGTTGAGCAACCTGCGAAAGCTCGGGTGGTCGAGATTGGAGTTGAGGTCGCCCATGACGATGGTTTCACACGGGGATACGTCTGCAGATGAGACGTTGGATGAATCATTCTGAGCGGCGTTGTCATTGGTGCCGCCGCTGATCTGTGTCACGGTATCCCCTTGTGAGATGTCGCTTCCAGGAACCGTGCTCGTGCCGTCTTGTTTGGCGGTTCCTGATTTGGTCGTCGAAGAAATGTCCGGATTATCGGAAACGCCTCGGCCGAGCGTTGCCAAATTGACGATGCCTCGTGACCAATCCTGGCAGCCACGCATCGGGGACTTGGGATGTGCGCTGTAAACGGCCACCCCATTAATTCGGCAATGTGGCACGTCGGCTGCCGCGATATTAACGGTGCTTTCGGCCTGCGCATCGGGCTTGGTACGTGAAAAAATGCCGTTGAATCCGCCGTTATCGCTTTTGTGCGATCTACCGAGCTGGCAGTAGGGAAGCAGCGCCTTGAGACCGACTCTGTCAAGGGCGGTGACCAGGTCTTGGGTAAGTTCCTGCAGCGCCAAGATGGATACGTCATTGCTACGTACAGCGTCTACGATGCCCTGCGGGTCGGCAAGGCCGTAACGACAATTCAGCGTCATTACGGTATACAAATCATCATTATTTTGGATTTTCCGGTCCTGTGATGATTGTTTTGGCCGGTCTCGCTTGGCGGAACCATTATGCCTCTTCCTATACCAAGGCGAAACGAATACGAGCATGGCCACAATCAATAGTGCGGCCAAAGTGGCCACAATCCAATGGCGGAAGATAAGCGCGATGGCCAAGATAACCGCTGACGGAATCCAGAGAAAACGGACGAATGCAATGAGATAGGGCAATGTGCCGTGTCCGTCAGCTCCTGCCGGAAGGAAACGCAGCGCCCACCACAGAGTGATGAGGCCCAACAATATGAGAAGAATGGTGCTCATAAGATCTGGGCCTTTCTGGTTTCATGAACGGATTTGGTTGCTTCGGTGTCTTGAACCACTCGCGTGATTCGTATAGCGACTTGGTTCAGAGGCACAGACCTGATTTTCCTGCCTCTATCCCAACTGCAACTGCACGTAAACGGTGGACTAGAGACAGAAAGTGTGGCAACTACCTTATGCCACCAGAATTGTTGCCGGTTGTGACGATTTGGTTGGGTCGTCCGCCTCCCGGTCATTCACGATACTGTCGCAAAACGGGTTGTTTCGGTTATCCAACGGATATGGCTCAGCCAAGCAAGCCGGAAAGGCCGCCGCCGAAGTTTGGTGGAAGGTTCGGGGTGCCGTTCTCGTCGGTGCCGGCAGCGTCCATGGCCGCCTGCAGGCCTTCAGGAAGGGCGGGATTCTGCGGTTTCTTGGCGAAGGCCGAGCCGCCGGAACTTTTCTTGCCGGCGAGCTTGGCGCGTAGCGCCTTTTCTTCGGCCTCGCGCTTCATCGGGTTGCCGGACTTCGACTTGCCCTTCTTCTTGCCTTTCTTGCCCTTTTTGCCGTAGCCGCCGCCTATGGCCGGGCCGCCCATGCCAGGGATGCCGCTGCCGACCTTGTTGGTCATGCGCTTCATCATCTTGGCCGCCTGCTCGAAACGTTGCAGCAGACCATTGACGGAAGAGACCGTGTTGCCGGAACCGTAGGCGATGCGGGCACGACGGGAGCCGTCGATGATGGAGGGATCGCGGCGCTCTTCCGGGGTCATCGAGTGGATGATGGCTTCGGTGCGGTCGATTTCGTGCTCGTCAAGGGCCTCGAGTTCCTTGCGGTGCGCGGCCATACCGGGGATCATCCCCAACAGGCTCTTCATCGAGCCAAGCTTGCGCACCTGCTCGAGCTGATCCATGAAGTCGTCGAGGCCGTAGGTGCCCTTCGCCATCTTCTTGGCGGACTCCATGGCCTCCTGCTCGTCGAACTCCTTCTGCGCCTGCTCGATAAGGGTCAGAATATCGCCCATGTCGAGGATGCGGGAGGCCATACGGTCGGGGTGGAAGACTTCGAAGTCCTTGAGGCCTTCGCCGTTGGAAACGAAGAGAATCGGTTTGCCGGTGACGCTTGCGACGGAAAGCGCTGCACCACCTCGTGCGTCGCCGTCGAGTTTGGAGAGCACCACGCCGGTGAAGTCCACGCCCTTGTTGAAGGCCTCGGCGGTCTGCACCGCATCCTGGCCGATCATTGCGTCGATGACGAAGAGGATCTCGTTGGGATTGACGGCATCGCGGATATCGCGGGCCTGCTTCATCAGCTCCTCGTCGACGCCCAAACGGCCTGCGGTATCGATGATGACCGTGTCATACAGTTTATCTTTGGCGTACTGAATCGAGTCGCGCGCAACCTTCACCGGGTCGCCGCTGGTCTGGCCGGGAGCCGCCACGGCCTCGCCGCCGTCGGACTGCACGCCCTTTTCCGGCGCATAGACCGGCACATCCGCGCGTTGCCCGACCACCTGCAGCTGGGTGACGGCGTTCGGGCGTTGCAGATCGGCCGCGACCAGCAGCGGGGTGTGGCCGGCGTCTTTCAGCCAGTAGCCGAGCTTGCCCGCCAGCGTCGTTTTGCCTGCGCCCTGAAGACCTGCCAACATGATGATGGTCGGCGGGGTCTTGGCGAAGTTCAACGGACGGTCGACACCGGCGCCGAGAATCTGCGTCAGCTCGTCGTTGACGATTTTCACCACCTGCTGCGCGGGGTTCAGCGCCTGCGAGACCTCCTCACCCAGCGCACGTTCACGCACACGGGAAGTGAAGGAGCGCACCACATCGAGCGCCACATCGGCGTCGAGCAACGCGCGGCGAATCTCGCGGATCGTACCGTCGATGTCCGCCTCGGAAAGCTTGCCTTTGCTCTTCAGGTGCTTGAACGCGTTGGAGAGCTTGTCTGTCAAAGAACTGAATGCTGCCATAATGTCTCAATTCTAGCGGTTCGTAGGGAGAAGTAAGAAGGAAACAGGAAGCCCCGACGCAGTGTATAACTGGTCGAGGCTTCCTGTTTGTCAGGAGTGCAACCTCCTATGGTTCAGCGATTCCGTTGTAATCAGCGAGTTGTTGCTGAACGATGCAGTGCAGCGGGGAATACATTACGACGCTGGTAGGCGAACATCCCCAGTATGGACAGAGCTGCAAAGACGAGCATGAAGAGCCATGCCGGAACCATGCTGCTTGTTGTCTGCGTCGAGATCGGGCTCAGAGCAGCGCCTTCAGCATTGCAGATGATTGCAGCGGGAGCCACGGAGCCTCCCGAGTAATAGGCGACTGTGCAAGATCTCTGTTTTGCCTGCGGTGCAATGTTGTTCGGCGTCCCATCTTCCGATTGGTCGGCGGGTACAGGAACCTTGGAATTGGTCGGCGTCATGGTGTTGCCCATTCTAGGAACTACTGCGACTGCTGTGGTTTCAGAAGCTGTGGCAGTAGCTGAAACGGCAAGTGTTTGTGCCATAGGCAGGCTGGGCATTGCAGGCGCAAGGACAGGGGCCGTGGTCTTAGCCACAGGTGCGGTCACGGACGGGGCTGGTGTTGCCGGCTGCACCGTCACGTTACCTGCGCTGCCATTGGTGTGGCTTTCATTTACCGCACCGGTTGCCGGCGTGCCCGTCTCGTTTGTATGGCCTGGCTTGGAGACTGAAGGCTTCGCCGTGCTTGCTGAGCTTGAACTGTCCGAATGAGACGGTTTGCTTGTGCTCGGAGTGGTCTGCGTAGGGGCGGCAGGTGTTGAAGTTCCTGGGTCGGCAGGCGCTGAAGTTCCTGGGTCGGCAGGTACTGAAGTGCCTGGAGCAGGCGCTGGTGTATCTGGAGTGGTAGGTGTTGTTGTACCTGGAGTGGCAGGTACTGAAGTACCTGGAGCAGGCGCTGGTGAACCTGGCGAAGGGGCGGCAGGCGCTGTTGTTGTACCTGGGTCGGCAGGTACTGAAGTACCTGGAGCAGGCGCTGTGGAATGTGCAGGCTCCTCGGACTCCTTGACGTCCTTTTTCCAAACCGCGTAGAGCGTTGTATCCGCACTGGTGAGGTTGACCGGATCGCCGGCAAGGTAGTCGGCGGCAGTAGCGTTCGGAGTGGTGCTCCAACCCTGGAAGGTATAGGTGTCGGTGGTTCCCGCCCCCTTCGTGAGCGTGAACGGGTTGCTTGCGGGCAGGTTCATCGCGGTGCTCGTCTGCGTGATATCGTATTTCTGGCCGTTGCCCGTAATCTGTTGCGCGGCATCAAAGGTCGGGAATGTCACGTTTAAGGCGTTCACGCCGTTGACTTGCGCGTCGGCCGTCAGGTTGCCGTCGGCGTCGGCGGTATACCCGTCGGCAGCAGCCTGAGCCGTGTAGCCAGCGGGAAGGTTGGCCTTCAGGTTGAGATTGGCCGTACGGCTGAGATAGGGTGTTTGGTTCTGTGAGTTCACGCGAGTATAGGTGCCTGCGCGGTTCGCGTCATTTGTCAGGGTCGCGTTGACCTCTTCGGTGGTCTGGGGCTTGGGATCGTTGATTGCCTGAGTGGTGCCGGACGTGCCGTTGGACAGACCGGTGATTTTCAACCACTTGCCCTTGTACGCACGGGTCTCCGTCCACCATCCCGAGTCGCCAGGGGCGTTGGGGTCGATGTGATGGTCCATCTCGAAATCCTTGAAGGCCGACAGCTTCGTTTTGGGCCCTACGGTCAGGGTCTCAAGGCCGTTCCAGGAAAGCATGCCATCCGTATTGGTGGCGTTGGCGGTGTCCCAGCCGCTGAGGTTCAGCGTCTTGAGTCCGGTCATGTTCCAGAACGTCTGATACATGTTTTCCACCGAGCTGACGTCCCAATTGCTGAGGTCCAGGTTGGTGAAGGCGCGGTCCTCATCAAATATCGAGCCGATGTCCTTGACATGGCTGGTGTCCCAGCCGGTCGTGTCAAGGTCTGTCATGTTCCAGTCATACTGGAACATCGCCTTCATGTTCGTGGTGTGGCTGGTATCAAGGTGGCCGTTGCTCTTGAACGTTTTGAGATTGACGTTCAAGGTATCAGTTTCCCATGTATCCCAGTTGGTTTCGTAGTAGTCGCCCCATTCGGCGAACATCCAGCGCGCGTCCTCCGGCAGCATGGTCTTGGCGTCTGGGGTAGTGCCGTCGAAGACGATATGCTTGGCCTGCGAGAATTTCGCCGCCCGTGCGCCTTTGTCGATTTGAGCCGGAGCATAAACTCCCGAATCCAACGTTGCTTGGCGGGAGTAATAGGAGTGCCATTCGTTGTCGATGTCGGCGTAGGTCTCCAGGCCTTTGAAGTCGTTTTCCTGGTTCGGGTCGGTGGCCATGAAGGTCAGGGTGCATTCCCCGCCGTATTCGGCGCTGGGCGCCAAGGCCCAGTAGCCGTGGCTCATCTCGCCTCTGTCGTTGCAGTTCTGGGCGGGAGGTTGCGTGGAGGGTTCTTCGTCCTGTGCGCCTGGCTTGGCGGCGGCCCGTTGTCTTGGTGTGGTGACCGCAGACATCGGTGCCACGGTCTGCTGGGATTGCCCAGTCGTTGGTGATCCTTGCGTTTGGGGATTTGCGGCCTGTGCCAGAACGGGCGCAAGCAGCATCGCGGCGACAATCGTAGTCCCGCATACTATTTTAAGATTCTTACGCATAAACGCATCGTCCTTAATTCTTCTTCGTAGAAATATCGTATAATGTGCCCAATTTAATTAGATACATTCCTTTATATTCCCCACTTTGGTTTTTATTGTAGTACGTTATATTACAAAACGCAAATAACTTGATGGCTGTGTGTGTTTTTGTGAGCAAGGTCATAGTTTATGCGTAAATATTTCCTGAGCGCATTGCAGTACGCGATATGATTCTTCTCACCAGGTAACCATAAAAAAAGGAGGAGCCCCGCTTGATTGCGGGGCTCCTCCTTGATAAACCGGATGCGTATCGGTCAGGCAACTGCTTCGGCGCGGTGTTGCGCGGCGAGGAACTCGTTGCGGCGCCTGTAGAGGAACATGGCGATCAGGGACACGGCCGCGAGGACGAGCATGAACAGCCATGCCGGTGCGACGGTGCTGGCGATGTGGCCTGACGTCGCGATCGGGGTCATCGTGGTGCCATCGGGCTTGCAGATGACTGCGGCCGGTGCCACAGAGCCTTCTGCATAGTAGGCAATTTCGCACGACTTCTGCTTTTCTTGCGGCGCGACATTGTTCGGTACCTGACCAATGGACTGATCGGCTGGCGTCGGGGTTGTGGGGTTGATTGGCGTTGCGGCGGTTCCGGTTCTAGGAGCCACTGCAACCGCAGCCGTTGCCGGAGCCGTAGTGGCAGCCGCTGGAGTCGCGAGTATTTGTGCTGCGGGAAGTGCCGCCGCTGCTGGCGCAAGCGTAGGCACCGTGGACGTGGAGACCGGAGCGCTCAAGGCCGGAGCTGGAGTGGCCGATTGAACCGTCACATTGCCTGTATTGCCATCAGTATGGTGCGCGCCTGATGCGCTGGTTGACGGTTTGCCCGTCTCGGTCGTGTTGCTCGGTTTGGAGGCCGAAGGCGTGCTCGTGCTTGCCGAAGATGTGCCGACACTCGTGGTGTTCTCTGAAGGCGTGCCCGTGCTTGGGGTACTGCCTGAAGGCGTGCCCGTGCTTGGGGTACTGCCTGAAGGGGTACTGCCTGAAGGGGTACTCGTACTGGGAGTGCTGCCCGAAGGCTCGCTCGAGCTTGGGGTGTTCTCTGAAGGCGTGCTGGGCACAGGTGTCGTCTCGTGATGATTGTTCTCTTCGACGTCCTTCTTCCAGACAGCGTAGAGCGTTGTGTTTGCGCCGGAGATGTTGATCGTATCACCGTCGTTATGATTTGCTGCTGTGGCATTTTGTGCATCGCTCCAGCCCTTGAAGGTATAGGTATCGGTGGTTTCCGGTGCTGCGGAAAGCGTGAACGGATCGCCGGTCGGCAGCTTGATATCGGCTTTCATGGTATCGATGGTCTGCGGGGTGCCGTGGTTGACGAGGTGTCCGTCGGCATCGTATTGCGGCATGGGCACGTTGCTGACGCGTGTGCCGGAGGCTGTGGCGTGGAGGTTCCCGAGTTCATCGGCGGTGTAACCGTCTGCGTCCGCTGTGGCGGTATAACCCGAAGGCAGGTTGGCATAGAGGCTGAGTGTTTGTTGCCGGTTGTTCGTCCAGACGTACGTTCCCGCGCGTTCGGGGTCGTTGGACAAAGTTAGCGAGAAGTCGTAGATTTCCTCGGGTGTGGAATCGGTATCCGCTTGTGTCGTGCCTGACGTTCCGTCCGAGAGCTTGGTTACTTTCAGCCAAGTGCCGGGATAATTCGGGTCGTTATCGAAGCTGGTTTCATCGAGGTTCGTCAGCTTTGTTTTAGGGCCGATGGTGAGCATGTTGAAATCGTCCCAACCGAACATCTGATACATGTCCTCGACATTGCCGGTGTCCCAGCCACTGAGATTCAACGCTTTTAGATGAAGCATGCCCCAAAATGCCCATCTCGTTGTATTCAAGGAGCTTGTATTCCAGCCGCTCAAGTCCAGGCTGCTAACACCGCAGCCGTCAAACATCGAGGTCATGTTTTCAAGACTGCTGGTGTCCCATCCGCTCAAATCCAAATCTCTCATAGTGTAGGATGCCTGGAACATGCCTTGCATGTTTTTGGTATGGCTGGTGTCGAGGTGATTGTTGCTGTCGAAACTTTCGAATCCATAGTTCCAATCGCCAAACATGAAGGACGCGTTCTCCGGAAGCTTGGTTTTGTTTACGCCGTCAAAGACGATATGGTTGGCATTCGAGAAATTATGGATAGTGCCCATATGGGCATATGCGCCATACATGTGAGAAAAGTCGGATTCAAGTCCGGTAAAGTCGTTTTCCTGAACTGGGTCGGTCGCGGTGAAGGTCAGGGTGCATTCGCCGCCGTATTCGGCGCTGGGAGCCAAAGTCCAGCGACCGTGCGTCATGGGGCCGGTGTCGCTGCAGTCGCCGCCTTGGGCGGAGGGCTCCAGTCCTTGTGCGGAAACGGAAGGAGCCGGGGTACCGGTTTGTTGCAACGAGGCCTTGGACGAGGGAGTAGATGCCGATGTTGTGGCTGTGCTTTGTTGGGATTGCCCGGTTGCTTGTGATCCTTGTGTCTGTGGGTCGGCAGCTTGTGCCAGAACGGGCGCAAGCAGCATCGCGGCCGCGATCGCGGTTCCGCATACTACTTTAAGATTCTTACGCATAACGCATCGTCCTTAATCGTTTTCTTCTGGGAATATCGTTCTATAAAACCCTATTGGTATTTCATGCTAAATATTCCCTAATTTCAATAACCAATTATAATGTAACACAAGTTAATACAAAAGACAAGTCAAAAGCGATGGCGATTCCTATTTTCTATCAAAGCCGAATGTGATGCTTACCGCAGTGCTGAGGGTACATTTTTGGGTTCAGACGGATTATAAAAATGGGAAGCTCCGACCCGAAGGCCGGAGTTTCCCATTTTTCTGTATTGGATGCGTATGGTCAGGCGACTGCTTCGGCGCGGTGTTGTGCGGCGAGGAACTCGTTGCGGCGCTGGTAGAGGAACATGGCGAAGAGGAACAAGGCCACGAATGCGAACATGAACAGCCATGCCGGTGCCAGAACAGTGCTGGCGATGTGGCTGGGTGTCGTGCTGGCGGTGTTGCTCCCACCCTCGCTCTTGCAGATGATGGCTGCGGGGGCCACCGATCCGTCGCCGTAGTAGGCGACTTCGCAGGTCTTTTGTTGCGGGACGGGTGCTGATGCCTGAGGCGTGCCGCCGATGTTATGGTCGCCATTGCCACCGACCGTCGCATTGGGTGCCGCGCCGTTGGCATTGGGTGCAACGATGCCTGTGACCGGTGCGTTGGCAGGTGCCGCTGGTGTCCCCACGGTAAGTGCCGCAGGTGCGACCAACGGTGCTGCGACTGGGACGAGGGTGAGCGCCGAAGGAGCTGCAATTTGGACATTGACGGCTGGTGCAGGAGTCGCCGCTTGCACGGTTGTGCCGCTCATATGCTCAGGAGAAGCCGAGCCTGTCGATCCGGAAGTTTCAGAGGTATTCGTTGGAACCTGTGGCTGTGAGGATGGAGCGGTGCTCGGAACCGTGGGCTCGCTCGGCGCAGTTGGCGCGGACGGCGTTGAGGGCGCCGAGGGAACCGATGGAGCTGTGGGTTCGGATGGTGTCGACGGTTCAGAGGGAGCTGACGGGGTCGTGGGTTCGGATGGCGTAGTCGGTTCAGAGGGAGCTGACGGGGTCGTGGGTTCGGATGGCGTAGTCGGTTCAGAGGGAGCTGACGGAGTTGTGGGTTCGGATGGTGTCGATGGTGTCGATGGTTCCGACGGCGTGGTCGGTTCCACCTTCTGCCATACGGCATAAAGGGTCACATCACTACTGGCTACATTCACGGTGCTGCCCAGCGCGTGGTCGGCAGTGGTGGCTCCTGGGGTAGCGCTCCATCCCAACAGTGTGTAGGTGTCCGAGGTCGGGGAAGCGGCGGTAAGGGTGAACGGGTTGCCGGCAGGCAAGGCGACGTCGGGGTCGAGAGTGTGTACCGTGCTCGGGGTGCCAGGGCTGATGACTTCGCCATTGGTATCGAATTGTGGCATAGGCACGTCGTTGACGGTCATATTGGTGGAGCTCGTGCTCAGGTTGCCATTACCATCAGCGGTAAACCCGCTTGCACTGGCCGTAGCGGTATAGCCGGAAGGCGGATTCGCCTGCAGGTTGAGCGTGCGCAGCGGCGCGGTCTGCCAGACGTAGGTGCCTGCGCGGTTGGGATCATTCGCGAGGCTATTGCCGAAATTGTCCTGAGCTTGAGCCTGAACGTTCGTCAATGGCTCCGTCGTTCCCGACGTGTTGTTTGACAGATGCGAAACCTTTATCCATTTGTCTGTGTAGCTTGTGCCGGGTGCTGATGGACTTGCATGGAGAGCCGATGGCACGGGATTGCCATTGAAGCTTCGACTTGAGAGCCTTGTCTTGGGGCCGACAGTTATTTTGTTGACCCTGCAGAACATGGCATCTGTGTTGCTGGTTCCATCGGGTTTGATCGTAAGATTAAGCTTGCTGGTATCCCATTTGCTCAGATCCAAGGTATGGATGTTGCAGGCGGAATAGAACATGCTATTCATGTCGGTGACGTTGTGGGTGTCAAAGTCGGCGACATCCAGAGTTGGCAACTGAATCCCGTCGAACATCGACCGCATGCTGGTGACATTGCTGGTGTCCCAGCCGCTTAAGTCCAAAGAGGTCATTCCGCGGTCTCCCTGGAAAATGCCTTGCATGTTTTTTACATGGCTGGTGTCTACAAGGCCGTTGCCTTTGAAGGTCTTGAGGTAGGTGTGATTCGGAGTCGGATCCCAGTCGCCGAATAGGAACGCTGAGTTTTCAGGCAATTGTGTCTTGTTGATGCCGTCGAAAACGATGTGTTTGGCGTAAGCGAAATTGTGTTCGATCTTCATGTGGGTGAACGGTGCGTCGGTGCCTGGCTGGATTTCCAAACCTGTGAAATCATTCTCTATCAGAGGGTCGGTTGCCGTAAAGGTCAGCGTGCATTCGCCGCCGTATTCGGCGCTGGGTCCGAGGGTCCAGTGGCCGTGGGTCATGGGGCCGGTGGTGCCGTCGCATTCACCGCTTTGTGCGGATGGCTCCATGCCTCGGGCAGAGACGGCGTTGGTTTGTTGTGGCCGGTCGGTTTGTTCGGAAGGATCAGCCGCCTGTGCAAGGACAGGTGCCAGCAGCATCGCGGCTGCAATAGACGTTGCAATTACCGTTTTGAGACTTCTATTCATAACGCATCACCTTTAAAATCGTTCCGTTAGAAGGTATCGCCCATCATTACCTGTGCTCATATGGACTAAATATTCTTTTATTGGGATATTAAGGTTATTGTAAGGCAATGAAATACAAAATGCAAACCGAAAAGACTAATAATCATTTATTCTTATAATTGTTAGGGTAAAAAATAAGCGTATATACAAAAGTCGGAGATCAGATTCAGCGTCCGATCTCCGACTTTTATGTATCCGACCCGTACATAAATGATGGACAGGTCAATGCCGATATTCGCCGCGAATAGTATCGCTGCCTGTAGCGAATGCTACTTCAGACTCCAGGTGGAACCGGTGGGCTTGTCTTCGATGGTCACTCCCATGGCGTTAAGGCCATCGCGAATCCTGTCGGCGACCTCGAAATTTTTGGCTTTGCGGGCGGCGTTGCGGGCATCAAGCTGGTGCCGAATCATCGCATCCAATAGTTTGTGCTCGGCCTCGGCGTCGCTGCTGCCGAGTGCGCTTTGCCCATCAGTGCCTCCCACGCCAGCAGGATTGTTCCAAGGTTCGGCGAGCGGATCAAGGCCCAAAGTATCAAGCATGGCACGAATCGAAAGCAGGGTCTTGCGCAAGGCGACGCGTGAGGTGAGAGCCTCGATGGCATCGCAGGAAAGGCTGCCGTGTGTCAAGGCGAAACGAGCCTTGGCATCCTCCTGGATCGCCTCTTGGGGCATGTCGGAGTATCGCGCGTTCACTTGCGCGAGTGTGGCTTCGAACTCGTCCACCAGCACGTTCAAATCACTACTGTCTATCGAGTCAAGCACCGCTTGCTTGGCTTCCAGCTCACCAATCAGCGAATTGCCGTGACGGATGGCGGTGAAGATTGCGGCCGTGGCTCCCGAAACGTTGATATCGTCGTTCATCGCGTCCACAAAGTCGATAGGTAATTGGTCGGCACTCACCTTTTCGATTTCCGCGCGGCTTGGCTGGCCGTCGGTACCGAGTGCCTTTCCGGCGTGATCGATGAAATTGCTGATGCGCTCGTAGGCGGACTGCGCTTCGGCAAGCGTTTGGTCGCTCCATTCGAGCATTGAGCGATATTGTACGCCGCCCAAGGCATAGCGCACCACCCAGGCCGAATTCTGCGCGAGCACGCTCGGTACGGAAAGCCCGTTGCCCAGCGACTTCGACATTTTCTCGCCCTTGGCTGTCACCCAAGCCGAGTGCATCCACACGTTGGCCGATTCATAACCGGCTGCGCGCGTCTGCGCCATCTCATTTTCGTGGTGCGGGAAGCGCAGGTCAAGCCCGCCGCCGTGGATGTCGAACATGCCGTCGAGATAACGATGGCTCATCGCCGAGCACTCGATATGCCAGCCGGGGCGGCCGGTGCCGAACGGCGTCTTCCAACGGGCCGTTTCGGGATCACTTTCCTTTGAAGCCTTCCACAGCGCGAAATCGCGCGGATCGTGCTTATCGGGAGAATAATCCGCAGGATCGGCCGGATTGTATTTGTCGTTTCCGGACTGGTCGATGCTGGGGCCCATTTCGTCGGCTACGGCTGCGGCGGAATCCACTTCCGAAGTCTGCTTCTGGTGGGTCAGTTCGCCGTAATGCGGCCAGCTGGCGACGTCGAAGAACACATTGCCGCTCGGATTGCCGTCAGTGTCGGTGATGACATAGGCGTGGCCGCGGTCAACCAGGCGTTGAATCAAGTCAACCATGTCGCCGATATGGCCGGTGGCGCGGGGTTCGTAAGTAGGGGCGAGCACGCCGAGTGTGTCGTAGGCACGCGTGAATTTACGTTCGTAATAATAGGCACGTGCCCACCATTGCTGGCTGGCAGCTGCGGCCTTGTCCAAAATCTTGTCGTCAATATCCGTGACATTGCGGATGAACGTGACGTCGTAACCAAGCTTTTGCAGCCAACGGCGGACGATGTCGAATGCGACCGCCGCCCGAATGTGGCCGATATGCGGCGAGCTCTGCACCGTCGCGCCGCACACGTAGATCCCTACTTTGCCGGGCACGATCGGCGTGAACGTCGACACTTCGTGAGTGGCGGTGTTATAAAGCTTTAGGTCGACGGCGGCGTTCGAGAGAGCTTTCGGCTGATTCGATTGAAGAGGCTTGGAATTCTGCGGTTTTGTGGCGTTTCCCATAAGTCACAAGGATATTGGCTTTAGCCGACAAAGCCGAGGAAAACGTTCGCCTGAAGTCAATCAATACAAATTTTGGGGTGACGAAATGACACAATGGAATTATGATGACGTCGAAAGTGCTTATTCTGCAACATGTCCCGTGTGAAAAGCCAGGACGAATCCTTGATAATCTTGATGACCTTGGCATGGCCAGCCAGACCTTGAGCATTGCCGCTCAAAGTGATCCGGATGTGCCAAAAAGCGATGAAATAGCCGGGCTTGTCGTTATGGGCGGCCCGATGGGGGCGCAGGATTACAAGGAATATCCGGGGCTGAAAACCGAGGCCAAACTGGTGCGCAAGGCCGTGAAGGCCGGCAAACCGGTGCTCGGCATCTGCCTGGGACACCAGATCATCGCCACGGCGCTAGGGGCCAAGCTGCAAAGCGGGAAATGCTCGGAAATCGGGTTCGCACCGATCAAGCGGGTCGCAAAGAACGATTGGTTCCCGCTGTGGGAGAACCAGATCAATGTGCTCCATTGGCACAACGACGTCGTTTCCGTGCCTGAGGGCGGTCAACTTCTGGCATCCTCGAAGTACACCGAAAACCAGGCATTTTGCTATAAAAGCGCGCTCGGCCTGCAATTCCATCTGGAGGTTACGCCGACGCTTCTGGACGAGTGGCTCAGCGAGCCTTGCATGGTCGAAGGCATGAAGAAAAGCCAGATTGCCAAGATTCGCGAGGATTTCAAGCGCTATGACGTTGAGCTGCAGCCGCTCGCCGATCAGGTCTTTTCCTCGTTCGCCGTGCGTTGCGCCGCCAGCGCTCGTGCGATGAGTGAGTGATCGGTTCGGCGGTTCGTATTTACACGCTAGGCGAGTGGCTTGCCTATCAGCTTGTGCTCGCGTCCGTCGGCTGATTCATTGGCCCTTTCTCGTGCCAATGCGACGAAAAGCACGAAAAAGCGGCTGAAAGTGTGCTTTTGGTCGCAGTTTTTTATTGAACGCGACGAAAAGCATGGGAAAGTGTGCTTTTGGTCGCGTTTTCGGTGATGGCGCGACGAAAAGCATACAGAAGATGTGGCAACTGATTCGGTTGCAAGCTCAAGGGTGTTGGCCGGCGGCGGTACCATCGAATCACTATGCCGACTTATGACTTGGGACTTGAACACGTTTCGCTTGATTTTGCAACCAAAAACATTTTCACCGATGTAACGCAAGGTGTCTTCGAAGGCGACCGCATCGGTATCGTCGGCAAGAACGGCGACGGCAAATCAACGCTTTTGCATTTGCTGGCCGGTACGCAGCAGCCCGATTCCGGGCGCGTGACCACTCGTAATGGACTGACTTTTGGCATGCTCGACCAGCGCGATCCGCTCGATGACAATGCCACGGTGCGTCAGGCTGCGCTCGAGGGGCGTGAGGATTACCAGTGGGCATCTGATACGCGTTCGCGCGAAATCGTGGAGGCGTTGCTCGGCGGCCTGAGCCTCGACGCCAAGGTCGGTTCGCTTTCCGGCGGACAACGTCGGCGTGCCGATTTGACCCGTTTGTTGCTGAGGGATTGGGACATTCTCGCGCTTGACGAGCCTACGAACCACTTGGATATCGTGACCATTCACTGGCTGGCAGAACACCTGAAGAACCGTTGGGCCGCGGGGCAGGGTGCGCTGCTGCTGGTTACCCACGACCGCTGGTTTTTGGACGAGGTCTGTGAGTCGATGTGGGAGGTGCACGATGGGGTGATCGACCCCTTTGAAGGCGGATACAGCGCTTATATGCTCCAGCGTGTCGAGCGCGACCGGCAGGCCGATATCCGCGAGGAACGGCGGCGGAACCTCGCTCGCAAGGAACTCGCGTGGCTGACTCGCGGCGCTCGAGCCCGCGCCACCAAGCAGAAGTTCCATGTCAAGCAGGCCAATGAGCTCATCGCCGACGTGCCGCCAATGCGTAATACATTACAGCTCAAGCAGATGGCGACCTCACGGCTGGGCAAGCAGGTTGTCGACCTCAACGACGTGACCCAGATTTTCGAGCACCCGATAGGCACTGTTGCCGGTGGCAACAGTGCGGTATCAAGCGGCGTAGCTCAAAATCTTGCCGGTGGCAACAGTGCGGTATCAAGCGGCGTAGCTCAAAATCTTGCCGGTGGCAACAGTGCGGTATCAAGCGGC